>DMOG01000016.1 GCA_003453595.1 Candidatus Uhrbacteria bacterium | reverse complement strand
AACATTATTTATTATCTACAACGGAAATGTTGACCATTTTTGCTTGTCGTGATACTCTTTTGCCATATTTTTAGACTATTATGCCAACAGTAAATCAACTAGTTCGAAAAGGACGCAAGCAGATTAAGACAAAGTCAAAGTCTCCTGCCATGCAGTTCACTACAGATACACTTCACCGAAAGCGCACAGAGTTGCGACGAGGTGCTCCATTTAAGCGTGGAGTATGTGTTCGTGTGTATACAACTACTCCAAAGAAGCCAAACTCAGCGTTACGTAAAGTTGCGCGTATTCGTCTTTCAAATGGACAAGAAGTAATTGCATATATCCCTGGTGAAGGTCACAATTTGCAAGAACATTCAATTGTCCAGATTCGTGGAGGTCGAGTTAAAGACTTGCCTGGTGTGCGATATCACATTGTTCGAGGGCGCTATGACACAACTGGAGTTGACGGACGCATGCGCGGACGATCTCTCTACGGAACAAAGCGACCTAAAGAGAAGAAGAAATAAGGTTTAATTATTTAACCCTAGTACTGCCTCCCGCGGCAGGAAGGAAGGGACTAACATAAAAATATGCGTGGAAAATCAGCCCCAATAAGAAATATTTTGCCAGATTACAAATATGGCAATGTTTTAGTTTCAAAACTCGTTAATTATGTAATGAAGGACGGAAAAAAGAGTACAGCCGAAAAAGTTGTCTATGATGCATTGGAAATCATGGCAAAAAAGTCAAAAAAGGATGCCATGGAAGTTTTTGATGAAGCTATGAAAAATGTTATGCCTTCTGTGGAAGTTCGTTCACGACGAGTTGGTGGAGCAAACTATCAGATTCCAATGCCAGTGCGAGCAGAGCGACGCATTGCACTTGCATATCGTTGGATTTTGGAATCAGCTCGAGCAAAAAAAGGAAAACCAATGGCCCAGAAATTAGCTGCTGAATTACTTGCTGCCGCTGCTGGAGAAGGGGATGCAGTTAAGAAAAAGCTTGATGTTCAGCGTATGGCTGAAGCAAACAAGGCGTTTGCTCATTTTGCACGAAGATAAACGATCACATTACATTAAAAATATTTTATGGCACGTGAATATCCCTTAGAGCGAGTCCGTAATATAGGAATTATCGCTCATATTGACGCAGGAAAAACAACTGTTACTGAGCGCGTTCTGTTTTATACTGGAAAAAAGCACAAAATTGGAGAAGTACACGAAGGTGAAGCAGAGATGGACTGGATGGAACAGGAGCGAGAGCGTGGTATCACCATCACTTCTGCAGCAACAACTTGTTTTTGGAAAGACCACCGCATTAACATTATTGACACTCCTGGCCATGTTGACTTTACAGTTGAAGTTGAACGATCTTTGCGTGTTTTAGATGGTGGAGTAACTATTTTTGATGGAGTAGCTGGAGTTGAGCCACAGTCAGAAACTGTTTGGCACCAGGCTGATAAATATAATGTTCCTCGAGTTTGTTTTATTAATAAGCTTGATCGAACTGGTGCTGATTTCATGAAAGATCTTAAATCTATTCATGATCGCCTAACAAAAAAGGCACATCCAATCCAACTCCCAATTGGAACTGAAGATAATTTTAAAGGTCTTATCGATCTTTTGAAGATGAAAGCCTACATATATATTGATGATGTCGGAAAGCAGGTTGAGGAAATAGATATTCCTGAGGAATATTTAGCAGCGGCTAAAGAATGGCGGGGAAAATTAATTGAAGCTATTGTTGAAAATGACGAAGAGGTCATGGAAAAATATCTTGCCGGTGAAGAACCATCTTATGATGAGTTAAAAAGGATTTTGCGAAAAGCAGTAATAAGTTTGCAGATTTTTCCAGTTCTTTGTGGATCAGCGTTAAAAAACAAAGGAGTTCAAAAAATGATTGATGCTGTTGTAGATTTTCTACCATCACCACTTGATGTACCGCCAATGGAAGGATTTGATCCAGATGAACCAGAAACAATGATCAAACGCGAAGCATCAGATTCTGAATCATTTGCGGCTCTTGCATTTAAGATTGCTACCGATCCGTATGTTGGTAGATTGTCTTTCTTCCGCGTTTATTCTGGAATCCTGAAAGCTGGAAGTTATGTACTTAACACCAGCACAGGCGAAAAAGAACGAATTTCTCGAATTGTTCGAATGCATGCTAATAGTCGAGAAGATGTGGATGAAGTTTATGCTGGAGATATTGCCGCTGCTGTAGGTCTTAAGAATACAACAACTGGAAATACGCTTTGTGACGCTGATCATCCAATCGTGCTTGAGTCTATCACCTTCCCAGAACCAGTTATCTCTCAAGCTCTTGAACCTAAAACAAAGGTTGATCAAGAAAAAATGTCAATAGCATTGCAAAAACTTGCTGAAGAAGATCCAACATTTAGAGTGCGTACTGATGAAGAAACAATGCAAACAATTATTTCCGGAATGGGAGAACTTCATCTTGAAATTATTGTCGATCGCATGAAGCGAGAATTTGGAGTTGAAGTAAATGTTGGAAAACAACAGGTTAGTTACCGGGAAACAATTAGGGCAACAGCAGAAGGTGAAGGAAAGTATATTAAGCAATCTGGTGGAAGAGGACAATATGGACATTGTTGGATTCGAGTTTCGCCACTTGAGAAAACAGACGAAACTGATAAGAAAACATTTGTTTTCCATGATGCAATTAAAGGAGGATCAATCCCTCGAGAATATATTCCTGCTGTTGAAAAAGGTGTTCGTGAGTCATTGGATAGAGGTATCTTGGCCGGTTATCCAGTAATCAATGTTGAGGCAACGGTTTTTGATGGTTCATTCCATGAAGTCGACTCAAATGAAGCAGCCTTTAAGATGGCTGGTTCCCTAGGATTCCAAGAAGCAGCCAGAAAAGCAAAACCTGTTATTTTGGAACCAACCATGAAAGTCGAGGTTGTTACCCCTGATGATTTTATGGGAACAGTTGTTGGAGACCTTAACTCAAAACGAGCACAAATTCAGGAAATGGGAGAGCGAGGTAATGTTAAGATTGTTCGGGCACTTGTTCCACTAGCTGAGATGTTTGGCTACGCAACTAGCTTGCGTTCCATGACTCAAGGTCGTGCAAGCTATTCCATGGAATTTAACGAGTACAAAGAAGTGCCAAATAATGTTGCCCAAGAAATTATTACCAAACGAACAGGAAAAAGATAATTTAAAAAGGACCCTCTTAAATGAGGCTGTCCCATTACTCAC
>DMOG01000030.1 GCA_003453595.1 Candidatus Uhrbacteria bacterium | reverse complement strand
AATTGGATTGGGGAACATGCCCCTTTGGAATACTTGGGGCCGTGGCTGGTATTGCCCTGTGGGCAATCTTTGATAGTCCGGTACTGGGACTTTCAGCATCGCTCTCTGTAGTATTTGTTGGTTCTATCCCCACGTTCATGTCAGCATGGGAGGATCCAGCACGCGAGAATCTTCCAGCCTGGATCGTCTTCTGGCTGTCGTGCGTCTGCGCTCTGGTCGCGGTCCCGCAATGGACGATTAAGGACGCTGCACAACCCTTGACTTTCTTCGCAGTTGAGTCAACGATGATGACCATCCTTCTTACAAGGAAATTCGTTATCAAAAACCTCGGCTAGCAGAAAAAACAGAACCCCCTCGGCTCGCAACTCACCAGGTTGCGGGCTTTTCGCTTTTTAGAAGGTTAAAAAGGTGATTAAAAGTGATAAAAGGTTGATCAAGAAATTATTGCAACAATTATCTTTGTTTCCTTTGATTACCTCTATGACCTTTTATAACCTCTCATCACCTTGTATACTATAACTACTATGCCCCAAATCACTGAACAAACTTTTTATAAATACCTTAAATGTCCGCATTGGTTAATGTATGAAATGCGGGACGGACAGGATGTGCGTGAGCCGATTATGCGGAAACTTCAAGATGAGGGGCTTTTGCGCGAGCGTGAGCTTGAGCTTTTGCAGGATCGCGATATGGAAGAAGTTGATCTTGATGACATTGATGAGGCGGCGCAACGGACGATTCAGCTGATGCAGCAGGGAGCTCAAACTATTTTTAAAGGTGCGCTAGTGCATCGTGATTGGGTGGGAAGGCCAGATGTGCTGGAGCGAGTTGAAGGCAAATCAAACTTTGGTAATTGGTATTATGTGGCTTGCGACATTAAGCGATCGTCACACTTAAAGGATGAATATCGATTCCAAGGCACATTTTATGCCGAGATTTTGGAAAAGATTCAGGGTGTGCGTCCAATCCAGGGATATGTTTTACATACTAACGGAGAGATTGAAGGATATTTAATTGATGATATTTTAGTTGAGTTTCATCTAACACTTGATCGTATTGAACGCATCATGGCAGGTGAAGAGCCACCGATTTTTTTAACAGCAGATTGTAAGCAGTCGCCTTATTTTTCAGAATGTCAGGCAAAGGCCCGCGAGTGCGATGACCTTTCTTTGCTCAATCGCCTTTGGCGCAGTGAAGCAGATTCAATTAGAGAAGCAGGGATTGGCACTCTTTCAACTCTTGCATTGGCATCAAACCAGCAACTTAATTCTGTGGTTGGTGTTCCACACGACCGTATGGTTTTTTTGCAACAACAAGCCAAGGCTTTGAAGGAAAATAAGGTCATTAAATTACACAAGATTGAATTACCAGAAGCCGGTGAGGTTGAGTTAGTGGTTGATATTGAAAGTGATCCTTTGCGTGATCTCCATTATTTAATCGGTGTTTTAAAGATTGCAGACGGACAAGAAACCTATCATCAATTTTTTGCCAAAGACGAGTCTGAGACCGAAGGTATGTGGCGAGATTTTGTGGCATTTTTACAAAAGTATCCGACAGCAAAGGTTTATCATTATGGCTGGTACGAGACTGATGTGTTCCGTCGCACAGTTGCTAAGTTTGGTGCTCCCTCAACAGTTGATGAACAATTAACAGTTAGAGGAGTTGATATATTGCCAATATTTCGCGAGTCAGTGATTTTTCCATTGCCATTTTATTCGCTTAAAGATATTGCTAAACATTTAGGATTTTCTTGGAGGACAGCCGACGCGTCTGGGCTTGATTCTGTCTTGTGGTTCCATGACTATTGCCAAACAGGTGATAGTGCGGCATTGCAAAAAATTGTTGATTATAATGAAGACGATGTGCGAGCAACCTGGTTCATAATGCAATGGGCCCGTAAACAAGATTGATATATGAAAAAAAATGTTGAGTTTAAATCATGGCACGGGGTATTACTTCTGGCTATTTTGTTTGTAGCAATTGTGCTTGGAATTGTGCAGATGGTCAATCAAGATGTGACCTCCCCCGACGCCTCCTTTCAAAGGAGGGGAGAGCAGGTTGAACAATTAACTCAGGCTTCTTGCGAGAGTGCTGGGGGACAGTGGGAGGCTTGTGGGTCGGCTTGTCGTGGTGAGGAGGCAGAAAATCCTGAGGTTGTTTGTATGGAGCTTTGCCAGGAGTATTGTTACTGTCGTGAAGATCATCAGTGTCCCGTGGATCATAATTGTGTTGAAAAAATTGAAGAAATAGGTATATGCGAGGTCGAATTTTAATATCAGTATTTTTCATTTTCTTTATCGGATTTTGCGTTTGGGCTTTTGCTTTTGATCATGGGTCGAGTGTGGATGTGCAGGAGGTTACTTTTGAGGAGACTCAAGATTCCTCTTTTTTCATCCCTGCCGTTGAGTCGGGATCCAGCGAGATCGATGAAAGCGAGAAGACTTCTCCTATCGTCGAAGTGGGGGAAGAAGTAAAGGTTGAGGGAATTGATGAGGCTAAGGAGGTTGTGAAAGAGACTGAGGTTGATGATTCTGTCCCCACTCAATTTAATTTAGCGGTTCCGTTTACTTCTCAAGCGCCTCACGGAAATTGGGCGTTGCCATATCAAGAAGCTTGTGAAGAAGCCTCTGCTTACATGGTTTGGCTTTACTTTGAAGGATTTTCATCAGGCCAGGTTAACGCCGATGTTGCTGATGCTGGAATTTTGGAGTTTATAGATTATGAAAATCAGGTACATGGAGATTTGCTTGATATAACTGTTTTGGAAACCGCAGAATTAATTGAAGGGCTTTATGGATTGCGGGCTTGGGTTGTTGAAGATCCAACCGTTGAGCAAATCAAAGAACAGATTGCTCTTGGTTATCCAATTATAGTACCTGCAGCTGGTCGTGAACTTGGAAATCCGAATTTTTCTGGAATCGGACCTTTGTATCACATGCTAGTTTTGAGGGGTTACACTAAGAGTCAATGGATTACCAACGATCCTGGAACGCGCAATGGCCAAGGGTATGTATATGATATTGATGTTATAATGAGTGCCATGGGAGACTGGAACAACGGCGATCCAGCCAACGGTCCAAAGCGGGTGATATTTGTTGAGCCGAATTAATGTCTTAACCCATCTCAATAACTTCATCCCCATCTCGAACCCCGTCCGACGGGGGAGAGATCCTCTTATTTCGAGAAGACTTCTCCCCCTCAACAAGCTCGGGATCTATGACTGGGGGTAGAAGTGGGAGATTATCTCTCATCTTGTGAGAAGGGAGAGACCGAGTTGCTATCTGATTTCTATCTGTTCCATTTTGAATTTTCTACATTCTATTTTATTCCTATGGACTATATATTAGCTGCAACTTTGGGAACACTTGTTGGCTTTTTGATTGCTATGCCGGCGATTATTCTTGAGGCTTCACGAAGAGTTAAAAATCTTCCTCTTTTAATTGATGTTCATATTTGGCACGGTTATCGGTTAAAAGAAGGTGAAGTTTTTGCGGTCGGACTTTTATTGCATTTGATAATCAGTGCCTGTTACGGACTTGTTTATGTTCTGTTTGTGGAACAGGGTTGGCTGATTGTTACTCATGCTCCATTTTCAATTTTATCAATGGCTCTAGTGGCTGGATTGTTCTGGCTATTTTTAAACTTTGTTATTTTTCCATTGATCGGGTTTGGATGGATAGGATTAAAAGAAGGCAAGACTGTCTGGTTTGAAACATTGATTTCATTAGGGGTTGAGGGTGCGTTTTTGTGGATGTTGATTCAGTACTATCAGCCATGGTATTTTTAATTATAAATATATATGCAAAATAAAGCACAAAATATTTTGTCAAAATGTCTATGCGTTTTAGGGTGGTCATTAATTGGAATATATTTTTTGTATTTATTAATAACTACTCTTGCCTCAGGAATAAATGAGCTTGGCATAGCTAGCGGTATTATATTCTTTTTGTTTTGTATGATTCTTGGATTTGGATATTTTTTGAAAAAAGACTCAGTAATATCTAAGAATATTGCGTTAATATATTTATGGAATGCTTGTTTAATTGCAATATTATTTTTAGTATTTTTAATACTTCTATTATTTATTGAAATAAACGATGAGTCAGCTGGTGAGATATATATGACGATCTTTGTTGGTGTTCCAATTTTTTTGGCCAGTCTTTTGTTTCATGGTTATCTGCTACGTCGTTTCTATAGGGATGAAAAAAAGAAGAGAAGTATGAAAAAGGACATTTTAGCAGGCGTTGGCGTTCTTGCTTCTATTTTTATTCTTATCTTTTTCGCGATTCTTATTGTTGGATATTTCGGTGATAAAGACACTGAAGAAAAAGATCAATTAATATATCAAGAAAATGCTGTAACAGAAGATTCTGTCGAAGCAATCCAGTCCATAATTGACCGTAGGAATGAGTGGTCTATTGGGCTGGCATTCATCTCACTTCCTGAAGAATATTATGATAAATTATATGATTACACTGAAATTTATGATGAACAGAATGATTATTTAAAAGCTTTGAAATCATCAGAAGATACTGCTATTCCAAGCAGTGATTATGCTGAGTTTGTTATTTTTAGGAGCTCAACAAATGCTAGTGATGTTCATTGCATTGTTGAGACAACAGAAACTTCAATGGCTGTTTTTCAGACAGTTTATTTTTTGCAATATAAAAATGGAGAGATAAAGAATGTATCATCAGATGTATTTAGTATTGTCGATATGAATACTTTAATGCAAAATTCAAATACATCTATTAAGTATAAAAGACCGGATTTGGTTGATCAAGGACTTGAGACAAATTACTATATTCAACTACCAAGAGAGGGAGATACTATTAAATTTGTTCAGTACAATACAGGCGAAACTATTTACGAGATAGAATGGGATGGTGAGAATTTTACTGTGGTTGATTAAATGAAGGCCATGAAAATAAATGATTTTGATTATTATCTTCCAGAAAAGTTGATCGCCCAATCCTCGACTGAGCCACGTGATTGTTCGCGGTTAATGGTATTGCGTCGTAACTTAGGGCAGATTGAGCATCAGCATTTTTATAATATTGTTGATTATTTACGGTCTGGTGATGTGCCGGTGCTTAACCAGACAAAAGTGTTTAAGGCCCGTCTTAAGGCAAAGATCGATAATTCGCAAAGACAGATTGAAGTATTTCTTTTACGATCAGTTGATGGACAATGGGAGGCGCTTTTGGGAGGTGCTAGACACACAGATATTGGATCAAAGCTGATTTTTAATGACCAACTTAGAGCTGAGGTTATTTCCAAAGACTTTGAGGTTGGCTCAGCTTATCTAAAGTTTTATCAGTCTGACGATCAGGTGCTAGATTATTGTCAGCAATATGGTTCGATTCCAGTGCCACCTTATGTTAAAAATCAGCCAGAAAAATTAGAGCAATATCAAACAGTCTATGCTAAAGAAACTGGATCTGTGGCTGCGCCTACGGCTGGATTTCATTTTACAATCGAGCTTTTGGAAAAGATAAAAAACATGGGAGTGCGGATTGAATACATAACCTTGCATGTTGGAGTGGGAACATTTCGTCCTGTCAAAACCGAGATAGTTGAAGATCATGTTATGCATGCCGAGTGGGTGGAGATCAGCGATCGAGTCGCCAAAGAGATTTGCCGAGCTAAACAAGAATGTCGAAGGGTGATTGCGGTTGGTACAACAACGACAAGGGCTTTGGAGGGTGTGGCCATGCAAACTCGCGTTTCCCCTCCTTACGAAGGAGGGGGTAGGGGTGGTTGTGAGGGGTATTCTGGAGATATCAACATATTTATCAAACCAGGATTTGAGTTTAAAATAATAGACGGGCTTATAACCAATTTTCATTTACCAAAATCAACGCTCCTGATTCTTGTGTCAGCTTTAGCTGGTAATGATCTAATCAAAAAAGCTTATAACCAAGCTATTGAGCTTGAATACAAATTTTATTCATTCGGCGACGCTATGTTCATAATTTGATGTGATATAATACAAATCGTATGAAATTACTACTTCGTTGGTTAATAAACGCAATCGCCTTACTACTTTTAACAGAGTTATTGGCTGGGTTCCATGTTGATACTTTTTATCATGCCCTCATCGCCGCACTAGTCCTTGGATTGATAAACGCGATAATCCGTCCAATACTCATCATCCTAACCTTACCAGTAAACCTTTTAACGCTAGGGCTTTTCACATTTGTAGTAAACGCTGGCATGATTTTACTCATGGGAACAATAGTCAAAGGCGTAGAGATTGAAGGATTCTGGACAGCGCTTGCTGGCGCGATAATACTCTGGCTAGTTTCTGTCATCACAAACTATCTTCTTAAATCAATTAAACAAAATGATCGAGCCTGAGAGGGCTCGGTTTTATTACGACCACTCCCAACCCCTCCTTGGAAAAGGAGGGGAGCTAAGGGGGAGGTAGAGGGGGTCGTGTATAACTTCTATGCCTAAACTAGAACTTCAGAAAAACAAACCATTAGTAATATCAATCGGAGGGTCGTTGATAGTGCCAGAAAACGGTCCAGATATTGAGTTTTTGAAAACCCTTGAGAAATTTGTGCTAGGGCAAATTAAAAAAGGCAGAAAGTTATTGCTGGTGACTGGTGGCGGAAAGACTGCCAGGCATTATATTGATTGCGCTAAGGCATTAAAAAATACAATTGATCCTGAAGATTTGGATTGGCTCGGAATTCATTCAACAAGATTAAATGGGCATTTGCTTCGGACAATATTTAGAAAAGTTGCTCACCCTGTTGTCATTAAGGATCCGACACGGTTGCCAAAGCGATGGAAGGGGAGTGTGCTTGTCGGTTCTGGCTGGAAGCCAGGGTGGAGTACTGATTATGTTGCCTGCCGAATGGCCAAGATTTTGGGAGTTTCAACAGTAATTAATGTTTCGGATGTGAGTTATGTTTACACAGAAGACCCAAGAAAAAATCCAAACGCAGAGCCTTTGGATATGCTGGCTTGGAAAGATTATAGAAAAATGGTTGGAGATGATTGGCATCCTGGAAAATCAGCGCCTTTTGATCCGGTTGCCTCAAGATTATCTAACCAAAACAAAATAAAAGTCGCGATTGTGAATGGGAGAGATTTTAAAAATATTGGGAATTTAATTGATGGAAAGAATTTCAAGGGAACGATATTGGAGTAGTAATTCTTGTTTCTCCCCCTTACGAAGGGGGAGGTAGCCTGCAGTTCCGTAGTCCCGCCAAGGCGGGACGAAGGACTAAGGGGGTTCTATTTGTTTGGTCAAAATTCGTTATATTAGCCAAAAATCAGCCCATTTGTCTTGACAAAAGGCTGATTTTCTGTTATATTAGCCAGTTCTTTATAATGTGGATTAGTGTGTTTTTCGACCAAAGTGTTTGATAATTATCGAGCCTTTTGGTCGGAGACAATATCCGAGCCACCGTGGCTTCGGCCACATCACCCGGCCTTAATTGGCCGAGGAGTACACCATGAAGAAGGTCTTCACCCTCGTCGCGCTCCTGATCGCCCTCGCCCTCACCGGCTGTGGCGACGCGGAGGCTGAACAGCCTCTTTTGCCTGGCCCTAAGTTCGTAGTTCTCTCGGAACGGGGAGGGTTTGACGGTAACGATTACCGCCCCGCCCTCTATGCGAGGGATTTGAGAACAGGTTTGTGCTTCTTGGTCATTGATAGCCAAGGCGGAACCTCAGGGATCGCGGAGATCCCTTGCGAGGTCTTGCCCGAGATGGAGTGATCCGTTCACTCCATTGCGTGATCCCCGTGCTGTGTGCGGGGGTCTGACCAAAGTGTTTGATAAATATCGAGCCTTTTGGTCGGAAGATGACAGAAAACCGCAAACAAACCCGGCAGAGCCGGGTGAAGGGAGAGGCGATGAGCCTCATCAGGAGGATTGGAGAGATGCTCGAGAAGCTGGATGAGTTCAGCTTCCTCGGGCTTGGTCTTTTGATGGCGGTGGTTATGGTCACCGCTTGGTTCGTCGGGTTCTGGCTATTTGCATGATCCCGACTTCCGTCTGCGCCCCAACACCTATTTGGATAATAGGTGTTGGGGCGTTCGCTTTTCACAATAAAACCTCCACATTTGGCATTCTGCGTTGTCAGAACCTGCATTTTGCACTCGCCGTGCATTGGGGTGTTCGCATTTCTGTCCCGCCCAAATGATAATG
>DMOG01000001.1 GCA_003453595.1 Candidatus Uhrbacteria bacterium | reverse complement strand
TGTTATTCAGGAACAGGCCCCTATGGGGAGAGCTTAGAGGGCAGTCCTATGATGATGTGGTCGCTGTCGTATTAGATATATCAAAACTGCTTCGTTTTGTGCACTTGGATAAAGTTTTTGCCGTGCTAGCCGAACTAGCCATTGATGAAAAAATTAAAGATAAAAAGAAGGTTTTTGAGGTGGTGGAGAAAATGACAGAGCCTGTTTATGTGGAAAAAGATAAAAAAATATATTTTCATGCCCAGCTAGCAATTTTGGAAATCATGGAAAAATGGGACAACTCAAAGTTAATGACTAATACCGCCTTGATCGCAGAGGTTGGGAAACATGTCCTGCACTCGGAATTTGATGCCAGCACATGGACTTCCAGTAGCGTTACAATTGGGCACGGCGCAGTACCAGTAACCGATACGGTCAAAAAGATGAGGACTCGAATGATAAGTCTTCTTAAAAAGGCCTATCAATTGCAAAAAAGTATACTGAATAAGTTTGCTATCTTAGAAGCATTGCAAATTGCAACGCATACCCCAATGAGTGCTCATTATGGCGAGGATATGGAGACCATGGTTCGAGATAATCTGGACGAGATTTTAAAGTTTTATATCTCCATTGCTCCTTCTACTGATCTTGATGTGGTGTATAAAATCGAGAAGCAGTTGCATCGGTTTAAGAGACGATTTGAAAAAGATGCACCAATAAACCTAGCTGAGCTAGATGCAGTAATTCAGAAGAATGAACCTTACCAGTTGTATCGGATACTCGTGGGGTATGACGGCGACTATTTACCTGATGTGGATTTTGAAGAGTCAAGAAAAATACGTGACGAAAAAATTACGGAAATCGTCCAAGATATTTCTGAAACAAACTATGAGGAGTGGCTTACAAAAATATTGTTAATTATTAAAAACTACCCAGACACTGAAGAACGTGGAGAGTTTAATTATTTCAGAAAATTATTGAATGAGATTTCTAAAGCAAAACCCAAAATAGGACTCAAGCTTCTTGAAGAGAAAGTATTTGAACCGTTTACAGATATTATCATCGCTGGAATTTGGTGTAGCACCGAAAAAGAAACAGCAAAGGGCATTCTCAATGACTGGATAACTCAGGGGAAATTCCTGCCAGCGATGGCTGTGGTATATGAATTTATTTCTGAGGAAGACTTGCCTTTGGCATTACCGTTAATACAGAAGCTTGTTAAAAAAGCGAAGACTGATGGTGATGTAAATACGCTGAATCACCTTGTGAGAGCGATTGGATTTAAAAAATTTCCGAATTCCACTAAAGACCTTCAATCTTTACTGATCGATATTATTCAGGCACTGACTGATTTGAAAAATACATTGTGGATACAAAATATTTGGTATAGTTCAGAATCTTTGTTTGCAAGCTTAAACAAGGAGGAATGGATGGTAGTACTGGATAGTTTAGTGTCAGTTCCAAATCTCAGCTATGAAGCTGAAGCAATACTCTCCTTGGTCGCAAAAAACGATCCGAAGGAATTCATTCAATTCTTTGAAAGACGTGTAAAGTTAAAGAAAAAAACAAAACGAGACGATAGATATGATGCCATTCCTTTTAATTTCACTCCTAGGCAGGCTGGAGATCTGAGCAATCTGTCAGAAGCTACAAAAAAATTATTTATTGATGAGATTTTTAAGTGGTTCAAGGGGGCTCACTGGTTGAATTACTGGGAAGGTGCTCACTTGTTAAAAAATCTATTCCCTCGGTTAGATTCGTGCTTAGAGTCAAAGTTAATAGCTTTGTTAAAGAGTAAGGCTACGAATAAAGCACGGACTGCTATTGCCGTGTTGAGGGCTTATGAAGGAGAAGGTTTCCTGCATAATGTTTGCAAGGAGTTCATTAAGCAATTTCCAAACAATAAAAAATACCAGAATGAAATATTTGTGATTCTTTCGCAAACAGGGGTAGTTTCTGGTGAATATGGATTCGTAGATGCGTATCAGGCAAAAATTGCCGATGTGCAGTCTTGGAAATCCGATAAAAGTAAGGTTGTTAAAAATTTTGTTACAAATTATGAAAAGTACCTGAATGATAGGATTGTTTGGGAGAAAAAACGTGCTGATGAAGATATAGATCATCGTAAACGCGAATATGGAGAAAAATAATTAGTTAGCCGTACTTACACCCCGTTTCACCTCCTCCACAAACGCCTTCACCATCGCCGAATTATCCTTCAACCAAATATACCAAAACAAGAATAATTACTCAGAAAGTCGCCAATGCACCCTAAGCCACACTTCAGCATCCGAATCCAAAATCCTTGAAATTTGCTCAGAATCATCCATTTCTTCCTCCGGTTGATTTTCCAAATATTTCTCAACTGTCATCCTTTTCTTTACCAACCCTTTGGTTTCCGGTTCCAATCGTGTTAATGAGCCCCCACCATCCTTCGCTTTAGTTATCGCAAAAGCTACGGATGGCACGGCCATTCTTCGCTTTAGTTATCGCAAAAATAAGGGTAATAAAAAATAAAATCAGGCGATGCCTGTTTTTTTGTATACGAAAACCATCTGACCGAAATCAGATGGCAGGAGGTGAGTCGCTTCGGCTCAGCGTTACTTTCATTAGGCTATGAAAGGAGCCGTTCAGCGAAATACCTTACGAGAAATGGATGACTGCGGGGTCGCGACTAAACTTCGCCAGCCACTGCCTAGGCAGTTTTCGCTCCTCGAGGACCACTGAATGCCATGTGCTGGGCTTGCCCAAGCTGGCTCGAGCGGTCTTCGCTTTTTTTACCGTTTGGCTATGCGATACGCGACTGTGGCAGGATCCGTTATGCACGACCCCGCAGTCAAAAATGAAGTCACGGTTGCTTCAATCCCCTCGGTAGCGGGGCAATGAGGCGCGGATGCCTCTTGGCTCCTCTATGCGGAGCCAGGCGCAACCGTGACTAAGTTTGTGGTAGAGAACGGTTTCCCAGCTGGACCAGGGTCTGGACGTTGTTTGTGATCCAATGGACAACTCTACCAGTGAAATGATTATTACCCAGAACACGAAAAATGTCAAATAAAAGACCTATAAGCAAGTTATTTACTTATAGGTCTTTTGGATTTAGTAGATTACTTTACTGCGATTTTGATTTGGTCTTGGATAGTGTCGATAGCGACATGGCTTTCTTCTGGAACTTCGCCTTTGACTATTTTCATTGCCAGCGGATCAAGGATTAGATGTTGAATAATGCGTTTCAATGGTCGGGCGCCGTATTGTGGATCATAGCCTTCTTTGGCCAAAAACTTTTTTGTTCTTTCAGTGACTTTAATAGTGATATGTTTTTGTTCACTAAGTCGTTGTGCCACCAAATCAATTTGCAACTGAACAATTTCCGCAATTTGGTCTTGGCTTAATCCAGAGAAGAAGATTATTTCATCAACTCGATTTAAAAACTCAGGTTTGAATTGTTCCTTGAGCATCTCCATTACTCGTTTCTTGATGCCGTGCTCTTCATTATCCTTTTTTTGGTTCTCATCATCAAAACCAATCGCACCATTTTTTCCAGATTTAAGAATCATGTCAGAGCCAATGTTTGAGGTCATGATGATTATAGTGTTCTTGAAATTAACACGACGACCCTTGGCATCAGTTAGATGTCCGTCATCGAGTACTTGCAAAAGCATGTTAAATACATCAGGGTGAGCTTTTTCGATTTCATCAAAGAGGATTGCGCTATATGGTCGACGACGAACTTTCTCTGTTAGCTGACCTGCCTCATCGTGTCCGATGTAACCAGGAGGTGACCCAATCATTTTGCTAACACTGTGTTTTTCCATGTATTCAGACATGTCGACACGGATTAGAGCTTCTTGGTCATCAAACATGAATTGGGCCAAAACCTTAGCAAGCTCTGTTTTACCAACTCCAGTTGGACCTAAGAAAATGAAAGAACCAATTGGCCGTTTTTCTTCTGAGATTCCTGCTCGAGAGCGACGAAGTGCATTGCTTACTGCAGTTATCGCCTCATCTTGACCGACGACATGTTTTTTAATTTCATCTTCCATGGTTGCCAGTTTTTCCATTTCGCTTTGTAGCATTTTGGAAATTGGAATATGAGTCCAGCGAGAAACGATCGTGGCGATTTCCTCAGGACCAATGTGTTCCTTGAGCAAACCTCGCTCTTCTTGAAAAACTTTGAGAGTTTCTTGAGAGTCTTCCAGTGACTTTCTTTTTGCTGGTATTGTGCTGTAACGAATTTCGGCAACTTTTTGTAGGTCACCCTTGCGTTCTTCTATCTCGGCCTGACTGGTTAGTTTGTCAATCTCATTTTTTAAAGCGCGAATATTTTCAATAATGTTTTTTTCGTTTTTCCATCGCAGTTCAAGTTCTGAAGATTTTTCCTTTGAGTCAGCAATAGCTTTTTCAATATCCTTAAGTCTTTGTTTGGAATGCTTATCTTTTTCTTTAAGAAGTGATTGTTTTTCAATCTCCAGTCGCATTTCTTCACGCTTGAGGCGATCAAGATCTTCAGGCATGGAATCGATTTGCATTCGCAGTGCAGCCGCTGACTCATCCACTAGATCAATGGCTTTGTCAGGCAAAAAACGATCGGTAATATAGCGATTGGAAAGTTCAGCTGCAGAAACAATCGCCGCGTCACTTATGCGAACACCGTGGTGGATTTCATACTTTTCCTTAATTCCTCTCAAGATGGCAATAGTGTCAGTTACTGATGGCTCTTCCACCACGATTGGTTGGAATCGACGCTCTAAGGCAGCGTCTTTTTCAATATACTTTTGATATTCTTTAGTAGTAGTTGCTCCAATAACTCGAATTTCACCACGCGCCAAGGCAGGCTTTAGCATATTGGATGCGTCCATAGGGGACTCCTCTCCTTTTCCAGCGCCAACAAGGGTGTGCAGTTCGTCGATAAAAAGAATCATTTTTCCTTGTGATTTTTCAATTTCTTTAATAACCGCTTTTAATCTTTCTTCAAATTCACCACGAAACTTTGTTCCGGCAACTAGTGCGCCCATGTCCAATGATATCAGTTCTTTTTCCTTTAACATCTCAGGCACATCACCGGCGATTACTCTTTGGGCTAATCCTTCCACAATGGCAGTTTTCCCAACTCCTGCCTCACCGATTAGAACAGGATTATTTTTTGTTCGGCGGACAAGAATCTGCATAACACGCCGAATCTCTTGATCGCGGCCGATAACTGGATCCAGCTTTCCCTTTCGCGCATAATCTGTGAGATTGATACTGTACTTTTCCAGGGCTTGGAATTTTGCTTCTGGATCAGCCGAATCAACTTTTTGATTCCCGCGGACATCTTTTAATGCTTCCAAAGTGGAATTAATCTCTATTCCTTGGGAAGCTAGAAATTGAGCGATTTGTTTGTTAGTAAAAAGTCCAAGAAATAAATGTTCAGTTGAAATAAAATCATCACCAAATTGTTTTGCCTGCTTAGCACTTTCTTGTAAGGCTTTTGCCAGAGTAGGGGAGAGAAGAATTTGGCCCATTCCAGCTTGGGCAAAGCCAAAGTTTTTTGGTAGGTTATTTAAAATTTGATCAATGTTATGGGAAATCGCATTGGTATTTACTTGCATCTTGGCAAGAAGAGTTGGAATAATTCCGTCGTCTTGGTTTAGTAAGCTTGCCAAGAGATGAATTGGCTCAATAGCCTGCTGACCATTTTCATTAGCAAGCATCTGCGCTAGCTGTACAGCTTCTTGGGATTTGGAAGTGAAGTTATTGGGAATCATAGCAGGATAGTAAAAAGTTGAAAGTAGAGAGCACAAAGCTTATGTTTATACTTTATACTTTTAACTCTTAATCTTCCATTAGCACTCACAAGTATAGAGTGCTAATTTTAAAAAGTCAAGATTTGAAAAATTTTTGAAAAATTTTAATTATAACGCGCAATCCCGCCACGCGAGTGACGGGACGAGAAGATTAGAACATAGCTGACCACTTGATGGCGCCGTCGATTGCGACGACAGCCATCGTTGCCAGCAGGCTGATAATCATCAGCCATATGAAGATCTTCAGGCATGGTCTGGCCTCGATCATCCCCATCAACAGGGATGCGAGCATCGCAGCCCAAGCTGTCAAGAGAATGATCCAGAAGATCATGCCGAACATCATTAAGATTTCCATTTTTGGGTCCTGTGCTTGGGTGGACAACAATTAAACCCAATTTTTAGTATTTTGTCAAGCGTTTTATTGCGAAAAAGCTTATTTTACCGTAAAATATATCTATTATGACAATCAAAAAAGCGATATTGATAATCTTAATTGTGCTCGGATTTCATGCACTTGGCCTAATTTTTAATCTTTATGAAATTTTTGGTTGGTATGATATTTTCATGCACCTAGGTGGAGGATTCGCCATGAGTGCGCTTGGACTGGCTATTTGGTTGGAGGGCGTGGAAGAAGTTAAGTTTAAGGGTTGGTTTCAAAAACATTTAAAATGGTGGCTAGTGCCGGGGATTGTGCTTGGCTTTGTTTCATTGATTGGTATTTTGTGGGAGTTGCATGAGTTTGTTCTTGATGTGATTTTCCCGGTCGTAATTGATGAGTTCAAGCGTCAGCCAGATATTCCAGATACTATGATGGACTTTACGATGGATTTAATTGGAGGAATTTTATCGTTGGTTGCATTCTGGCGGAAATAGTATGTATATTCATGAGATTTTTAATATTAAACTTGATGACTTGAATGATCATGAACTTGATCAAAAACTTTTTTCTTTCTTAAATTCTAAAAATACAAAAATAATTGCCACCCCGAACGCTGAGATGTTTCTTGATGCAAAACATGATTTAGATTTTAAGAAAGCGCTTGGCAATACTGATGTAAATTTGCCTGATTCGGTAACAATGCGTTTTGCAATATCGGCCTTAACTGATGATAGACTAAAGAATCGGCATACTGGGGTAGATACATTTAAGAATCTGATTGATCTTTGTGAGCAACAGGGGAAAAAGATTCTCTTGCTTGGTGCTAGTGATGAGATTTTAGAAAAAGCAAAAACTAAATTATTACAGAGTCATGAAAATTTGATAATTGATATTCTTGATCCAGATTACTTATTAATAAGATCTGGTTGGATTTATGTCAGGGATGAAATTATAGATGAAATTCACAAGATTAATCCAGATGTAGTTGCTATTGCACTTTCGCATAAGAAACAACTGATTTTCATGAATCAATTTAAAGATGAATTTCCAGATGTAAAAGTGATGATTGGTGTTGGTGGCGCCATAGATATGATTGCCGGTAAGCGTAAACGAGCACCAAGATTGATGCAGAAAATGGGTTTAGAATGGATTTGGCGGGCCTTGATTGAACCCTCAAGGATTGGTAGGATTATCTTGGCAAGTATTTTTTTTCCAATCTATGTTGTATCTGAAGCTATAAAAAATCATAGATTTATCAAAGCGGTGATGAATACTGTTCCTGAGATTGCTAAGCAGCTAATTGGAAAATAAACGCTTTAAACACTTTGAGAAATTCACCATCTTAAACAATTCCAATTTTTAAACATTATATGACTCCAGCACGAACGCGCCTTGCCCCAAGCCCAACCGGCTTTATCCATATCGGGACTTTAAGAACTGCTTTGTTTGATTATTTTCTAGCCAAACAAACTGGAGGTGAATTTATTTTAAGGATTGAGGACACTGATCAAACCAGATTAGTCGCTGGGGCATTGGAAAGCCTTTTAAGAACATTTAAAAAATTAGGAATAGAACCAGATGAAGGTCCAAGAATCGATAATGAAAACTTAATTGTCGAAAAAGGGGATTGTGGTCCTTATGTTCAATCAGCTCGATTAGATATTTATAAAAAATATGTTGATCAGCTGCTAAAACAAAAAGATGCGTATCATTGTTTTTGTTCAAAAGAAAGGTTAGAAGGAATGAGAGAACAACAACGAACTACAAAACAAACGCCAAAATATGATCGTCATTGCCTAAATTTATCCGGGGAAGAAGTTAAAGCTCGTATTGAAGCTGGCGAGCAGTATGTGGTGCGCATGAAGGTTCCGGAAGGTGAAACTATTGTTGATGATGTTGTTAGAGGTTCTGTAAAATTTCAGAATGCAGACATTGACGATCAGGTCATTTTAAAGTCTGACGGATTTCCTACATATCACCTAGCAGTTGTAATCGATGATGCATTAATGAAAATAACTCATGTTATTCGTGGAGAAGAATGGCTGCCGTCAACTCCAAAACATATTATGCTTTTTAAAATGCTAGGATTTGATGTGCCGGTTTTTGCTCATGTTCCATTACTCCTCAACGCTGATAAAACAAAGCTTTCAAAAAGACAGGGTGATGTTGCAGTTGAAGATTATCTAAACAAAGGTTATTTGCCAGAGGCATTGCTAAATTTTATTGGTACGCTTGGTTTTAATCCAACAGGGGATAGAGAGATTTATGATTTTGAAGAATTAATTGCGATGTTTGATTTATCAAAAGTTAAAAAAAGTGGAGCAGTGATGAATTTGGAAAAGTTAGATTGGATGAATAATCAATATTTAAAAAACATGGAGCTTAAAGAAATTATTGAGGTTGCCCGACCATTTGTTAGTCTTGATTTAGATAATGATATGATTGCTCGAGCTTTAATAATTGAGCGAGATCGTATAAACAAATTAGATGAACTGCAGGAAAAACTTGAGCCTTATGTTGCCGAGTTTCAATACGATTCATCACTTCTTGTTTGGAAAAAATCAACCGCACAAGACGCAAAATTACAACTTAAGCAAATTAAGAATTTTATTGAAGATTTAGAAGATGCTTCTTTTGTAAACTCTGAAGCAATTGAAAGGGAAGTACGCGCTTATATTGTAAAAAATGAACTTGATAATGGATCCGTGCTTTGGCCATTGCGTGTTGCATTGTCAGGTCAAGAAAAATCCTCATCACCATTTGAACTTTTGTGGGTTTTTGGTAAAGAAAAGGGAATTGAGAGAATAAGTAAAGCTATAGAATTTTTGGGTTAATAAACAATTTTTATTTCCTTCTTCCCATCTTCTGCGCTATAATTAAAGCAGATGAATAAACTCAAGTGCATTGTTTCCACAGTGTTGATTTTATCAACCGTACTAAGCTTGTCTGGTGCAAGTCTTGTTTTTGCAACCGAGACTAATATAGATGATCTTCAAGATCAAATTGGCGTACGAAAATCACAGATAGATCAAATAAATAGCAAGATTGATGAGTATCGAGAAAAAGTTAATCAGTACGCATCGCAGTCAGCAAGTCTGCAGAGCGATATCTCAATGATCGAAAACCAAGTTGTCCTAACTGAGCTTGATATTCAAGCAACGCAAATAGAAATTGAGTCTCAAGGATTACAGCTTCAAATTATAGAAGAATCAATCGCCCAACAAGAAGTGCAAATTCAGATGCAAAAGGAAATGCTCAAGGAAATGATCTTTGAACTAAATAAGAGTGATGGAGTTGGTTTTATAGAGGTTTTATTTAGTTCAAATGACTTTAATGATTTATTTACAGAAATTGAGCTTTTGGAAACGCTTAATGCTGACATACAAAACGCATTAGAACAGACAAAAGAAACAAAATTGGCTCTTGAAGAAAATAAAGCAGATCTGCAGGATCGCCTGGATCAGTTGGTTGATCTTCAAGATGAGCTTGAGGGGCAAAAATTAACATTAGAAAGTCAAATGGAGGCCAAGGATGTACTTTTGGATTACACAGAGCAATCAGAGTCACAGTATCGCGTTCTTCTTAGCCAGATGCGTCAAGAGCAGCAAAATATAACTCAACAAATTAGCGCCCTTCAGTTGCAGATGGACGATATGGTTTCAGGGAGCGATGATTATGTTGGGGAAACCGTCTTTTCTTGGCCATTAAACGGAATAATAACAGCCACATTCCATGACCCCACTTATCCATTTAGAAATATTATCGGGGAACACAATGGGCTAGATATTGCAGCTCCGGCTGGCACACCAATTAGGGCAGCTGCCCCAGGTTATGTTGCTTGGGCGCGATACGGAAATTCTTACGGGAATTATGTGATGATTATCCATGCTAATGGCTATGCCACTCTTTATGCGCACATGAGCAGCATGGTAGTAAGTGCAGATCAATATGTGAGTAGGGGAGATATAATCGGATACGAGGGGACAACTGGATTTTCCACAGGGCCACATCTTCACTTTGAAGTTAGAGAAAATGGAATCCCTGTTGACCCCCAATTGTATTTAGGTAATTAGGGTTGAGAAGTTTTTCGTTTTACGACACAGGATTGTAGTGCCCCTTTTTGAAGAGAAGGGGTGTTTTATTTTTGCTAGAAGTATATGTATACTCTTTTTAATTCTGACTTATCTTACTTTTAAGATACAAATTATATTTATCCGGATATATAGATAAAATAATTTATCTATATAATTATTTTGCAATATTTGTCTTATTTTAGTTTTATTTTCTTAAGCTACATGCACCCTACATCATGTTAAAAATAGCGTGGTGTCGTATAAGGTATAATGTGCGACGCTTGTGTATTTTATTCTTGTTGCTTGGGTATGCTGGTTTTAATTATCTCCTCTGCGAATCAATATCAGGCAAGGCTCATCTAATTTAATACCCTAAAATTATCTAAATCGTGAAAAGTACTTTGATATGAAATAAAGAAAAATATATCAGCAATGACATATGTGCAGGAATTTTATTACCCCCTGCCCTACTAGGTTGTTGAAAAGTATGGTGTCGTAAAATGGCCTATCGAATATAGATACGATTGCCAAATCGCAAGTCAATGTATTCTAAGTCTTGGATTTGATTTCTGTAGTCTGATAGAACTAGCTGCAAATAATCAAATTGCTCTTGTGCGTCCCCTGCCCCATTTATATATATATCAACTCCAAGCGTAGTTTTGGCTGTTACCCAAATTTCATTCGGTTTTTCTATTAAATAGGATATTGGTTGAATTGTTGAACTTCGCAATAACAAGTCAAAATTATCAATTGTTGATAAAAGAAGTGTGGATATCCGGCCCCCCTCATTTTCCAAGGAGGGGTTGGGGGTGGTTGTTGAGGTTTCCGCTTGTGTCTGTGAATTTGATGTGTCCCAGATCGCAAATATTGGAGATTGAAGATAGTTTGATGGTTGAGTTTGGGTGTTGATCTGTTCCTCAGCTTCTAATCGTTCTTCAGGTGACAGTTCTCGTACTATGGTTCCGTTTTCATCTAGAAAGAAATATCGATCATTCGAGACCCAAATAGCGCGAGTGATCCTCTCTGAAATTGTAATTAATAGTCTTCTGCCAACTTGTTGAACATCCACCTCGTTTAATTGGTAGATTTCTTTTAATTGATTAGCAATTTTTTGTGTTTGTAAAAACCAGTGGTGATCACCAGGAAAAAAATAAAATACAGGCTTAGAAATAAGATCTTTGACTGTCTGCTCAACTGCTGATGGCTGAATAGTTACTAGGCCGACTGTTTCTATTGATTTAATACGCATCATTGGTAATGCTATTAATCCCCAGGCAATCAAAGTTAAGATAAAGAAGATTCCAGGAATAATTAAGTATCTTGTCCATGATGTTTGTTTTTCCCCCGAAAAATAAGGATTTTCAAAACGAGATCGTTTATAGACATTAGCTTGATGAGATTTGAGGAAATTTCTTCTTCTCATAAAATAAATCTAAACGATTATTCTTTTTATGTGCTGACCAATTCTTGTTAGAACTTCGTAATGGACTGTATTGGTCCATTTCGCATGGTCTTCGGCTCCAATTAGATGCATACCGTCGCGCCCAAATATATTTACTTCATCGCCTATTTGAATTTGTGGAACTGATGACACATTAATAATGCACATATTCATACAAACATTTCCAAGAATTGCACATTTTTGTCCTTTTACAAGTACATATCCCATGTTTGATAGATTTCTCACAAATCCGTCATAGTATCCGACCGGTAAAATCGCAATGCGGATAGGCCGGTCACTAATATATTTTTGGTCATATCCAACTGGAGTTCCACTTTTAATGTCTTTGATTTGTGCTATTCGAGTTTTCCAACTTAAAATCGGCTTAAGCTGAAAAGTTGGTCTTGTTTTGGTAAATAATTCTTTTAATTCTGATGATGGCCAAAAACCATATTGACTAATACCAATCCTAACCATGGAAAGATGAGTCTCGGGGTAAAGAATTGTTGATGCACTGCAGGAAATAGAGATTTGTTTGGGTGATAAATTAAATCTTTGACATTCTTCAATAAAATATGTAAATTTTTGGTTTTGAGATTTTGTTACATCAAATCTTTGTGGATCTTCTGATGAAGAAAAGTGTGAGCTAAGTCCCCAAAGCTCAACAGCCCCGTGTGTTTTCTCGATACTTGCGAGTAAATGTTTAAAATCTCGTTCGCCAATTCCCTGTCGTTGAGTTCCTGTTTCGCATTTTACATTTACAAAACATGGGCATTGTTGCTTTATTGATTCCAAAGCAAGATTTTCCACGGTTTTTTCTTCATAAACTGTTTGAATTGCACCCAGCCGAACAACATCGCATAATCGATCTTCGGGCGTATATCCAAGAATTAATATAGCTTCTTGTTGAGCGATTCGGCGGACTTTTTCAACTTCATCAATTGAGTCAACTCCAAAACATCTAATTCCTGAGCGAATTCCCAACATGGTCATTTCTTCAATTCCATGACCATAAGCATTTGCCTTTATTACCGAGCAAAAAGTCACTTCTGGTGCCAGAAGTGACTTAATTATCTGGATATTATGAGCATAAGCCTGTGAGTCGATTTCAACCCAAGTCTTTTCACGGTTTGAGCTCATAGCTAAGATTTTGGCAAAATTCTATCTCGGCCACCCATGAATGGTCGCAAAACTTCAGGAATAATAACTGAGCCATCTTCTTGCTGGAAGTTTTCTAAAATGGTGATTATTGTTCTGCCAATAGCAAATCCGGTTCCATTTAATGTGTGGACAAAATGCGTTTTTCCAGAATCATCTTTGTATCGAGTATTAAGTCTTCGTGCCTGGAAATCAGTACAACTACTACATGAATGAGTCTCCCGGTATGCGTCCTGTGCTGGCATCCATGCCTCAATATCGTATTTACGAGCCGCAGGCAGTCCTAGGTCGCCAGTAACCATTTTTACAAGCTGATATGGAATTTTAAGTGATTGCATTAATCTTTCTTCAATCTCTAGAATTAGGCTGTGCTCAGCATCAGAATCTTCTGGAGTGCTAAATGTAAACATTTCGATCTTATCAAATTGATGAACGCGCAAGATGCCACGGGTATCTTTTCCATATGATCCAGCTTCGCGTCGGTAGCAAGGTGAAAAACCAACATATCGGATTGGCAGTTTTGTTCCGTCAAGGATCTCATCCATGTGCATTGCGCCCACTGATTGTTCTGCGGTTCCAATCAAATATAGATTATCTTTAGGTAGATAGTAAATTTCATCGTGGCCACCGTGTTCGAGATAACCCATGGCACGCATCGCTTGCGGTTTTATCATGTGTGGGGTGATAACAGGTGTAAAGCCATACTCAGAGAGAGTGGCAAGTGCAAATTGAATAAGCGCAAATTCAAGAAGAACGCCGTCACCTATAAAATAATTGAAACGAGCACCAGATACATTGGCTGCTCGTTGAGTATCAATAATTCCAAGAATATCTCCAAGCTCTAAATGATCTTTGGGCGTGAAATTAAAACTTGGAATTTCTCCAATTGTTTTGATAATTTCGTTTTCAGATTCATTTTTTGCAATTTTAACATCAGGTAATGCTGGGTTTGGAATTTTATACAAAAGTTCATCTAATTCCTCAGATAGTGGGGTAAGCTCAGCCTTTAATTCATCGCCTTTACGATCAATCTGACGCATCTCCTCAATAAGCTTAGCTCTATCAGACTCAGAGGCTTGGGGAATTCTTTTTGAAGCTTCATTTTTTTGTGTTGCTATCTGCTGGATATTATTTTCAAGTGATCGAACTAGTTTGTCCAACTCCAAAATTCTAGTAAAATCAATTTCAACATTTTTAGCTTTTGCCGCCTCCCTTATTTGTTGTGTATTTTCACGAAGAAGTTTTATGTCAATCATATAATTAATTTCTAAGAAGAGATGATTTATATTTTTGCGGTTCAAATGCCCTTAGGAAAATAAGAGGAATATTTATTTGTTTATCTTTTAACCATTTTTCAATCGCCCGAGAAAGCTCGATTTGATCATAGCCAATAGCGATAACATCCGGGTCTTCAGATTTGATCGCACCAAATGTTCCTTCTTGCTTATCACCAGCAACAACTTTATTTATACCATCCGTGGACTCAAGAGCTTGTTTCCGCTCATTAAAACTTTGTATTGGAGTCTGACCTTTTCGATATTTAACAACTTCATCAAGCGCCAGGCAAACAGATATATTAAATCCTTGATTTTTAATTTGATTAAACAGATCAAAGTGGCCTTTATGAAGCTTGTCAAAAACTCCAAAGATCAACGCTGTTTTCATATTTATTCCTTTTCCTCGGGCTGTCTAGATTCTTCTTCTGATTTTGGTTTAAGGGTTGGGAATAGGATTACATCTTTGATTGTTTTTGATCCTGTCAAAAGCATTGCTAGACGATCGATGCCGATTCCATAGCCTGCAGTTGGCGGCATGCCATGTTTTAAGGCAGTTAGATAGTCATCATCAATCCTTTGTGCTTCTTCACTTCCCTGCTCGCGTAAAGCTTCTTGCTCACGGAAACGATCTTCCTGTTCGAGCGGATCATTTAGCTCATTAAATGCATTACACATTTCCATTCCCATCACTACAAGTTGAGCGCTGGCACTGTAGAAAGGATTATTTTCTCGGCGTTTTGCCAATGGCTTCATGGCTGATGGATAATCAGTGACAAACATTGGTTGAATTATTTTTGGACGAGCGCCGTGTTTATACAGAGCATCAATAAGCTCGCCATATCCGTATACTCCTTCAACATTTACTCCCTGCTCCATTATTACATTGCGGAGATCTGATTCGTTTTGATAGCCATCAATGTCTATTCCAGTGTGTTCAAGAATTACTTCACGGAATGTTTTACGATCAATGTTTTTGAAAGAAATTATCGTATCTTCAAACATTATCTCATCTGATCCGTTAGTTACTGCGTGTAGTGCTGTTTTAATAAGACCCTCGAGATGATCAATAAGATTTTCAATAGTCGCATAAGCCCAGTAAGTTTCAATCTGTGTGAATTCTGGATTGTGTTGGGGGCTGATTCCTTCATTTCTAAAACAGCGAGCAAATTCATATACTTTTTCAAAACCACCCACAATTAGTCGCTTGAGGTAAAGCTCAGGGGCGATCCGCAAGTATAGATCCGTGTGCAGTGTGTTGTGGTGGGTGATAAATGGTCGGGCATTTGCGCCACCAGGAATTTGTTGTAAGATTGGAGTTTCAACTTCCAAAAAATCTTGAGCTTCCAAATATTCACGCATTGCCCTTACCATTCGCGCGCGTGCTTTGGCAACCTTCATTGATTCCTCGTTAGCAATTAGATCAAGATAGCGTTGTCGATATCTAATTTCCAAATCAGAAAGTCCATGGAACTTTTCTGGAAGTGGTAAAAGACTTTTAGCTAAAATTCGATATGATAAAACCTTGATTGATTTTTCGCCACGCTTGGTTAGAAATACTACACCATGAAATTCGTAAAAGTCAGCCAGATCTGAAACAGCGTGGAATTGGTCAAAAACATCATCGCCCAAGTCTTGTTTGTGTAAGACTATTTGAATCGTTCCTGATGCGTCCTGGAGCGATATAAAGCTAATCCCGCCATGTTTACGAAGTGCACGAATGCGCCCACAAACAGTGATTGGTGTTTGAGATTGCTCCAGTTCTTCAAAGCCATCAATTACAGCCTGAGCTGTGTGTGATCGATGAGATCTTGAAGGATATGGATTTATCTCTAAATCCTCTATTTTTTTTAATCTCTCACTGCGGATTTGTTCTTCTTCAGTCATATAAAAATAGGTCAATTTCAGGGATATTCTACCTTTGAAATCAACCTATTGTCAAAAATTTTTAAGCCCGAGAAGTGAAAAGAGTTTAGGGGTCTGGTCTCTGAGCCTTCAATACCTCTTTAATCTATCGAAATCACTTTATACTCTATTTTACCAGCTGGCGTAGTAATGCTAGCTATGTCCCCTGCTGCCAGTCCGAGAAATGCATTTCCCAGTGGTGATTCGTTGCTAATTTTTCCATTAATTGGATCTGATTCTGAGGCGCCAACAATTTCAAAGGTTTTTTCAATATTTCCAGATTTTGCTTTGAAGGTTGTTCCTAGCATGATTTTAGAACCACCGGATTTTGATTCTACTAAAACAATATTTCGCAACATGTCCTCAATTTCCAGAATTCGAGTTTCGTTTTGACCTTGGCGCTCTTTTGCATCATGATATTCGAAATTTTCAGAAAGGTCGCCAAGTTCTTTAGCTGACCCGATTTGCTCTGATAGCTCAGCTCGTTGAACTGTTTTTCGTTCTTGCAGTTCTATTTTTAGTGCATTAAGTGCGTCTTGGGATAAATAGTGTTGAGACATAAGATGATAATTTTTCATAGTTTGAACGATCGTTCAAACTATGAAAAATATAAGTAAGAATAATAGATATGAAATACCGCCTCTGTTGGCGGTTTTTGCTAATTTATATAGCTAAAATATAGCATCAAACCATCAAAAGGTCAACAAAGTCGCTTGTGTATAGATTTATTTAATTTGACAAAAATAGTACGCACCCGCAAGAAACGGGTGCGTTGCTGTATTTAATTTTGTTTAAGATCTGAGCTTATTTTTTGTTTCGTTTTCTCTTCTCAGAAAAGTAGTAAATTATTGAACCAAGGAAGTTTAGGAATACAATAATCAGAATCCACATTGGTCTATCCTCTTTTTGATTTTGGATTGCATCTACCAACATCCATATCCAGAAAACAAAGAAAGCAATACTTATTACGAATATTAAAATTGGAAAGAGAAAAATCCATGAAGGTACATCTTCACACGGAACTATTTGTCCGTTTAGTGTGCATTCAGCCAGAGCTGTGCTGGCAGTTGCGAGAAAAATTGAGAACACTGCTAATACTTTACCAAAAAGTTTTGACATAAATTACTTTTAATTATTTATAATAATAATAATAATATATCATATTTAATTTTAAAGATCCATTATCTCGTCATCTCTCAGCAGAAAACCAATAGGTTAGGATGTCGAGGGCTACTGGGACGGCTAGGTAGTCGTCACCTCCCTCTTCGATGAGGATGGTGATAGTAATTTGAGGATCATCAAATGGGGCAAAGCCAGCAAACCATGAGTGAGGCGTGCCATTAGTTGACCACTGGGCTGTTCCGGTTTTTCCTGCAACGCTCACTGGCACTGATTGGAGCATGGTCGCACTGCCGTTGGTTACGGTTTCTCGCATTGCATCCCGGACAACCTCAGCAGTCCAATCGTCAATAATTTTCGTTGATTGAGTTGAAAACTCGCTGTTTAAGTGTGGGTTAACAAGCGAGCCGCCGTTGGCAAAGACTGATATTGCTTGGGTGATTTGTACCGGAGTTACCAGCAGATCTCCTTGCCCGATTGCGACATGGTATGTGTCTCCAATGTACCATTGCTCACCTTTTGTTTCTTCTTTCCATTGTTTGCTAGGTAAAAATCCATCAGCTTCGCCAGGTAGATCAATACCAGTCATTAAACCAAATCCAAATAATTTTAAATAATCCATCATTCTCTCCAGCCCAAGTCCTTCAAAATCATCAACTCCGCCACCGATGTAATAGAAAAATGTGTTAACTGAGTCGGCGATAGCGTGATAAATATTTGTTACACCATGTCCACCCGCCTTCCAGTCAGGAAAAAACCAAACACTTACCCATATGCCGCCGGTTGATAGAAAAGAAGTTGAAGGTGTGATTATGTGTTCGATCAATGCTGCGGCTGCATAAATCGGCTTAATGGTTGATCCTGATGGGAATTCTCCAGATGTGGCCCTTGGAAAAAGTGGTTGATTTATATCCTCAATTAACTTTGAATAAGATTCTTGATCAATACCAGCGCTAAATAGGTTTGCGTCGTAAGCAGGCCAAGAAACAAGCGAAAGCACTTCCCCGTTGTTTGGATCCATAACAATTACTGATGCTTTGGCAGTGTTTGTTCCCTTCATTCTTTCTTCAAGCACAGTCTCGATATAGGATTGAAGGTTAGAGTCAAGGGTTGTATACAAATTTTGTCCATTTTCAGGATTTGTTTTAGCAAGAATACGCTCAACATTTCCCATAGCATCAACTTCTAGCAGTTCTTCTCCATAGTTGCCGCGTAACAATTGTTCGTATTGTTTTTCCAGTCCTTGTTTTCCAATTGGATCAAAAGATCTATATCCTGCAAATTTGTAATTTAAATATTCATCTTCATTTATAATTCCTGTATAGCCAAGTATATGGGACAGTGATGGAATTGAGTCAGTAACATATTGGCGCAATGCATTTGTTTCCACGGAAATCCAAGGGTACTCGGATTTTTGAGCCATTATTGAAAGTGCTTGGTCATAGGAAACATGCCTGGCAAAAAGTATATCAGTTGGGCTAAGTATGGCTTTTGTTGATTCTTTTATTTCCTCCAGGGAAACTGATAATTGCTTGGCAAGCGTCTGCAATTTATCTTGATACAAGGGTTCGTTAATGATAGAAGAGGAAATAATAATATTGAATGTCGGGGTATTTTTAGATAATGCTATGCCGTTTCGGTCATAGATAATTCCTCGCTGAGAAATAAGCGTATGGTGGATAACTCGATTTTCCTCAGCGAGTAGTTTGTATTCATCACCTTTAATGATTTGAAGATAGGCTGTTCTGCAAAGAAAAATTCCAAAAATTAAAAATACAGCCACAATCACTGCCTTGGTTCGGAATTTTGAAACAGTATCATGCAAAAATGAACGGTTCGGGTCAGACGCTTTTGTTTTTTGCGAAGAGAATGCTTCCTCAAAAAAAATATCATCGTGATATTCGTTGTGAATAGAAGAATATTCACTTTCGAAATTAGGAAATGGACATGGATTTTTGTTGTTTTCTTCGGTTTCCATAACTCTTATCCTGGAAAAAGATCGCGGCTATTTATAATCGAGGTTCTTTGAATGAATGTAAAACCCAAAAATAATATAATAATATTAATCACTATTTGGTAAGAATAAGTCTGGAAGAAGGGATAAAAAGAAAAAGAGTTAAAACCGAAAATTATATTTATTAGCAACATTAAAGTATAAAGAGTGATACCAAAACCGAATAATCCAAATATTGATCGTCGGGCAAATGACCTTTTTAGAAGAATATAACCAATTATTCCCAATAGAGGATAGGTGACAAATGGCATATATGAGTATCCAAAAAAGGATTCCACTAAGGGCAAAAGGATAAACCATGACAAGCCATAGCTAAGCGGAAACGCATGAAAAATAAGCACGCCAACAATAAAGCTAAGGGATATAAGATTAAATGGATAAAAAAATGGTTGAATTACTGATGATTCAATAATTACACATGAAATGATTAGTAATAAAAAAATAAAACTACTCTTCATAAATGCGCACCGATGTTGTGTCAATAATCAGAACATTAGAATATTCAGATGTGCTATATAGTGGCTCAACTAAAGCTTCTTGAAATGGAGAAGTTTCATCCAGAATAATTTCGTGGATAGTTCCAATTGGTAGTTCATTTGGAATGCGCTCATAGAGATTAGAAGTTACGATTATGTCACCGATTGATAAAATTCGGTCATGAGGAATGAAATACATATGAAGTAGAAATCCTTCCTCACCATTTAGCATTCCGCTGGTTGATTCTCCGTTGATAATTGATACTGGGATGGAGCTTTGCGGGTCTTCTAGTAGCCGAACTGTAGAAGTATATTCAGAAACTGAATCAATGGTTCCGATTAAAAATCCAGTATTAATAACAACGGCTAACCCGGTTTTTACACCATCATGAAATCCTTGATCAATAAGTAAAGTGAGTTGTTCAGACGGGGCGTATGACAAGACTTTGGCGGCAATTGTTTTATATTCAACTGATTGTTGGTATCCTAGTAGTTCTTCAAGCTCTTTAACACGCCGTTTAAGCTGAGCCGTCTCTGTTTGACTTGATACAGAATTTGCAGCCAGCTCTTGGTAATAATTTATTTGCGAGTTAAGCGAATCAGATGGTGAAAATATTTGAACAATAAATGTATTCAATGAACTACTTGTTGAATAAAGTATGTGTTGTGTTTTTTCTAGCACAATCGATGCTGGAGTCCATGAAAATATAATAAATAAGAAAAAAATAACAAAGGTGATAGTACTGATTATGCGTACCGGCTTTGTTGTCTTTGATGATTGCTTTTGCGCAAGAAGAGGCATGTGTTCTATGCGTATGGCTCGTCTGATGTTGAAGGTAGAGCTATTTCATTAAGTAATTGTTCGTCTTCTAGTAAAGCGCCAGTTCCTCTAACCACAGTTGTTAGTGGATCTTCTGCGATTCTAACCGGTACATCAGTTTCTTTGGAAATTATTTGATCGATACCTCTTAGCAGGGACCCTCCACCACAGAGAATGATTCCTCGTTCATAAATGTCAGCCACCAACTCAGGTGGTGTGAGCTCAAGAGTTGATTTAACATTTTCAATAATCATCTTGATCGACTTTTGTAATGCCTCACGGGCCTGACCGTCTGATACTAGTATTTCTTTTGGTAAACCAGTCATCAGGTCGCGGCCACGGACTTCAATGTTAATTATTTGATCAAAAGCCACTGCATTACCAATTCTAAATTTAACCATCTCTGCGACCTTATCACCTATTAAAAGGTTGAAAACATCGCGAATATATTGTGTTATATTCTTTGTCATTTCGTCACCAGCTATGGAAAGCGATTTCCATGTCACTACGCCGTTAAGTGATAAGACAGCGATTTCGGTTGTGCCACCGCCGATGTCCACGATCATATTTCCAATTGATTCTGAGACTGGCAAGCGGGCACCAATAGCTGCGGCCATTGGTTCTTCAACTAGAATAACTTTTCGAGCACCAGCACTGATTACTGCGTCTTCCACAGCCTTGCGCTCAACCTCTGTGATTTCTAGCGGAACACCGATAATAACTCTTGGTCGAGGAACAATTGTAAATTTATCGTCGTGAATTTGATCAATAAAGAATTTGAGCATTTTTTCTGTTACCTCAAAGTCTGACACTACACCTTTGGTTAAAGGTCTGGATGTTCGAATGTGTGGAGGGGTTTTTCCTAGCATGTCTTTGGCGCTATGGCCAACAGCTACGATTTGATTGGTTCTTTGATTGATGGAAACTATGGAAGGTTCATTAATAACAATCCCCTTTCCTTTAACATAAAGAAGGGTATTTTCGGTTCCTAAGTCTATTCCAATATCTTCAGAAAAACGACCAAAAAATGTGTTCAACATAGGTGCTTCTTGAACCTCTATTTTATCCCATGAAGTATTATCCTTCAAGAGCTCTTGTGGGAGCCAGTTTCAAAAGAAAGAGCAATAAATTCAATAATCGAAATGATTAGAATGAGAAGCAATAGTAGAGGAATTGATAAATATCCTTTTGAAACAAGGATTAATGCGCCTTCAAAAAGAATTGCCAGTAAAAGTCCTTGGCGTAATGACACTTTTATCATTGCCTCAGTAGTTACATGTTTTTTGCGGATAATGCGAAGGATTGTGGCGATGGTTGAGAAAAAACCCATTAATGCTAAAAACAGAGCCACATAAAACGCCAAAAAGCCAAATACACCAGAGGAGACAGGATTAATGCTAATTAGGACAATAAACCAGGCACAGGCAGTGAGAGCAGTTCCTGAAGCCAGAAATAAGATATATTGTTTTACAGACATAGTGGCGATGGGATTGAGAGGATTGGAGGGATTAAAGAGATCAAAGAGGTTATGAGGCGGGTTTAAGATGTTTAATTGTTTAAGTTGTTGTTTTCTAAATAAACATTTTCAACAATTTAAACATCCATTGCCATTATACCAAGCTTTCGGCAGAATGATCGACAGCGTGTGGATCAATCCTAATATAAATTTCAGAAATTATAGCGTCTGGTACTCTTTGTTCAATACTATTTTGTAATTCTGCTCTTAGTGAAGTCATTAAATGACCAGAAGCGCTATGGCGACAAGTAATTGTTAAGTTCCCTCTTACAAACGATATAACTCGAAAATCCTGGCGCAAAGTTGTTTCGATTAATTCGTTTAGTATTAAATTTCCTTCGCGAACAATCATCGCTGCTTTGACTTGTGCTCCAATTCCATGTCGTGCCAGAGTATCTGAAACCAGATTTCCCATCAAAACGGCATTTTTACGAAAGGGTCGATCAGCCTTTTTTGGAAGTTTGTATGTTGGTTTGTTCCAGGACATGGGCAAAAATAGGGGGTAAAAGTGGTAAATGAGGTAGAGGAAGTATAAGTGGTTAAAAGTCGCTAAATTCGCAGATGTCGCGGAAGTCGCAATACTGACAGTGGAATCCCGGAGTTGGATCAAAAGTACTTTGGCGCATAGTTTCAACTGCAGATATAACCTCATCAATGAGCTTTTGCTTATCTTTATCAGACGGCATGAATGATAATGATGTATTATCTTCGAGATAATGATAAGTAACTTTTTTAACCTCTAAAGCCGGATCAAAGCACCTTTCACAGGCAAGAGCATAAAGCACAAGCTGCTTTTTCTCATCCCAGTCTAATTTTGTCTTTGGATTTCCAGTTTTATAGTCAACAATTTCATAACCATCATTAAGTTTGTCGATTCTGTCGATGCGACCTTTCATGGAAATATCTCCAATTTTCAAGGTAAAGTCTTTTTCCAAAAATTCAATTTTTGGTCGAGATATATCGATTATTGCCCGATATTCAATTAGCTTATCTCTTCCCTTTTGACGATATTCCTCTCTAACTTCATCATCAGGATACCACTCATCAATCCAACATTGATAATAAAACTCAAGCAGTTGTTCCTCTGATGGGATCGGACTAATACAATGCTCGGCTGTCTTAAGTAGTGATGTTTGTTCAAGACTTTGAGTTTCGATATAGGCTTTGCAAAACTGTTCAAGAGCATTATGCATGGTTTTTCCAAAGCTCATTTGATGTTTGCCAAAAACAGGGACTCGCAAAATGTGAGCAAACTTATACTGCAGTGGACAATTAGCAAATGCGGCAATTTGGGTAAAGCTAATAGCATTTGGCAAAGTATGAACAATTTGTGAACTTGGATTTATTGGCTCTTGTTCTACTGCAATATTTTTAAGATCCAGAATTGCGGTTGGTTTGATCCCAAGCTCCTGCAAGAATCGTGACGGTTTTCGCTTTCGTGTTCCACCATAATCATCTGCAGAATAAAGATATAAGTGCTCTTTTGCTCTGGTCATGGCCACATAAAAAAGCCTGCGTTCTTCCTCGATGTGCTCATCGCGATTAGGGTCAGTTAGAACCTGTATTAGGCCACTGGGAATTGATATCGGGTCAGATCTTCGTTGTGATGGAAATCTTTGCTCCACCATATTAACAACAAAGACAAAGCGAAATTCCAGGCCTTTTGAGGCATGAATGGTCATAACTTGCACCACATCTGGTCCACTTTCCATGTCAGAGGATAGTGCGCCAGCTTCCCCAGAGCTTCGCTCATGTTCAAATTCCTCAAGAAAATGATGCAGAGCCTTGTCATCATTGGCAGCTTCAAAGCGCTTAATCCGATCAAAAAATTGATTCAAAAGCTTGTTGTGTTCCTGCTGACTTAGTTCTGGAAGCTGTTGGATTAGTCCAAAAATACCAGTTTGCTTAATGATTTCAACGAAAAGTTCAGATGTTGGTTTTCGCTTGGAAAGAGTTCTTAGCTCGGTTAAAGCTCCTAAAAATTCTGTAATTCTAGGTTTGGCAGAGTTAGACAACTCAGGAGTTTGTTCTAGTGTATCAAAAAGAGCTAATCCCTTTTTTCGGCTTTGCATTGATAATTTAGCAATGTCGTCCTGAGAAATTCCCAGTTCCGGATGACTTAAAATTCTATATAAAGATGGGCTGTCATAAGGAAGATCAATTACCCGCATCCAGGAAAGACAATCAAGGATCAGTGGCTTAGTGTAGAGTCCGGAAAGCGCTAAGAATCGATATGGCATGTTTAAGGCGTCCATGGTTTCTATAAACGGGGTTGCGTGGTCATTGGCACGAACTAGAATTGCAAAGCTGTTCCAGGGGCAGTCGTGTTCTGACTTTAGAGAAATAATTTTTGCAATAACATCTCCGACCTCTTCGTTTTGATTTGACGCAATTACATAATCAACTTTTCCCTCAATCCCTAGATTTGGCCTTAGTTCTTTACTTATTTTTTCACGATGCTCAAGCCGATGCGGATTATTGTTCTGAATCATGTCATAGGCATATTTCAAAACCGAATTAGAGCTTCGATAATTTTCGTTTAAGACTATTCTTTTGACTTCTGAAAAATCAGAACTAAAGGAAAGGATGTTTGATAATGATGCGCCTCGAAAACGATAGATTGATTGGTCATCATCGCCAACAACCGTGATGTTCATTGGTTCTTTTAGCAGAAGTTTGACCAGCATGTATTGCGCAGAGTTTGTGTCTTGGAACTCGTCAACTAAAATATATTTAAACTGCTCTTGGTATTTTTTTAAAATTGCCGGTCTTTTTTGAAAAAGTTCAATTGTATAGCTAACAAGATCAGCAAAGTCCAATGAACTATTTTCCAGCAATATTTGTTGATATATATGATAAGCATTAGCTAGTTCACTAATCCGATCAACCTCATCAATCTGAGCCTGTTGATCCTTTGATACCTCGCTTCCCCCATTCCCAAGTGGGGATTTAGGGGTGTTGCCTTTTATTTGTTTGATCCCCTCGGTAATATCAAGATCTGCCCGCAGATCTTCGGCAAATTTCAAATATTGCTCTGGTGTTACCATTTCGTCTTTAATGCGGGAGAAATGTTGCAAAAGAGCTTTGATAAAACGAGTTGGGTTTGATTTTGGGCGATAATAATCAAGCTCAAAGCGGTCAAAGTTTTTTCGCATTAAGAGGTAGGTATCAACTTCATCAAGTAAAGTAAACTCATGTGGTATGCCGATATCCAGTGCGTGTTCACGCAAAATACGCTCGCAAAAGGCGTGAAAGGTTGAAATCCACATTTGTACATAGCCAATTGGCAAAAGCTGATCAACTCGCTCTTCCATCTCGGTAGCTGCTTTTTCAGTAAAAGTCAGAGCCAACACTTCCTCGGGTTTGGCTTTTCCTTGCTCAATTAACCAAGCTATCCGCTGGGTGATAACAGTAGTTTTCCCGGTTCCAGCACCAGCAATGATCATCAAAGGCCCCTGATCATGCATAACAGACTCAAGTTGCTGAGGATTTAAGTTTTCCAAAAGGTTTTGACTCATATTGACCTCATTTTACCACAGATTGAAATTGGTTGATGTTTCCGAGGAAGGTTGTTGATCGGAGTTGAACTCTGGGGAGTTCAACTCTGCGTATTTAAAAAAGGACGGCATGTGCCGTCCTTTTTTAGTCTGGGTTCTGATTACTCGACTACTACAATATTCGTTTGCTCATTGTTTATTGTGTCTCCGAGCATAATGACAATTTCTAGATTTGGATATTTTGCTTTTAGTTTTGCTTGTGCTTTACGAAGCTCGCCAATGTGAAATTCTTTTTCTTCTTCCTTAGTCTCAAATTTATCAGATCCGCCGTATGCTCCACAATCTGTGTGGTTCATGAGCATGAGCGTTGTGATTGCGTGAAGTTTTACTGAAAGATCAATCTGAGTTTCAACAAAACCTTGTTCTGTGTCGTTGATGTCTTTGACAGCTCCAGCCACACCGATAATGTCGGTTGTGTTGACTAAATCGTGGGTTTCCAGAAAGTCTTGGATTGAAGGATTAAGACGGAAGTCCATACAATGGACAATGGCGTGGGTGCAAGAGTGGGACATAAAAAAGTGATTAGAAGTGATTAAAGGTTGGAAAAGTGATTAATTCGTGGATATATTAACATAAATGCGCAAAACCGGCCACGAGGGGCCGGATGGAGATCGATAGGCAAATCAGCGAACTATGTAGAGTTGTTGGATCTTGAAGCTCGGGTCCTTTGGCTGATTTTTGTAGCCGTACAGCAAGGTGTAGATCATATTGTTGTCGAAGACGACTCGAGGCGTTTCCACTGCCTGGCAGAGTTGTCTGTAATGGAACGCTGTTTCATCAGAAGAGTTTCCAAAGTGATGTTGACTATATGCGCCACAATCCGAGTGGTTCATGAGCATGATGGTGGAAACTCCGTGAAGTTCAACTGCCATGCAGATCTGCTGGATCGTGACGCTTTCCCTGCCGTTGGCGACAAGGTCTTTTATTCCACCTGGAAGAGAAATAATGTCAGTCTTTCCGACCAGTCCATGCTTCTTTAGGTATTCATGGATCGGATCCTCAAGTCTAAAATCCATACAACGGACAAGCAAGTGCGAGCAGGTGTGTGACATCTTTACCTCTTGAGAGTGTGCAAAATTGCTACAGCAGTTTATCAATTTTTATGATTATGTCAATACAAAAACAGGCCTTTCGGCCTGTCTTCTTTGTTTAAATTTTATACTTTGTACTTTTAGCTTTCTACTTTCCACTTCCGCCTACATCCCTATATTTCCCTTTTGATGCGACTTTGTAGCGGGCGAGTTCTCTTTCCATGTGAACCAGAGCGTCGGCATAGGCGACATCGTTCTTGTCTCTGGCATCTTCCAAACGTTTTTGGGCAAGGTCTTTTGCTTTTACTATTTCCTCCAGAGTCAATTCGTCTGATCGCTCGGCAGTATCGGCTAGAACGACAATGATGTTGCCAGGTTTTACTTCGATTAATCCAGTAGAAACAGCCAGTAAGGTTTCTTGTTTATCATCCTTAAGACGCATCTCACCAGATCTTAATAGTGAAACTAAAGGAACATGGTTTGGCAAAATGGTAATTTCTCCATTTTCTGTCATTACTGAAACCGAATCAACTGAGTCTTCAAAGACAATTCGTTCGGGGGTAACTATTTTAAGATGGAGTTTTTGCATAGGACTAGAATGTAGAGGGTAGAATGTAGAAGGTAGGTCAGACCTGACTAGGCAACAACTTCGTCAATTCCACCTTTCATGTAAAAAGCTTGTTCAGGTTTATTGTCATGTTTTCCTTCCAAAATCTCTTTAAACCCACGAACTGTTTCAGAAATCTTAACATACTTTCCTGCTGAACCAGTAAATTGTTCAGCAACGCTAAATGGCTGAGACAAGAATTTCTGAATTTTTCTGGCGCGAGCAACAGTCAGTTTGTCTTCTTCTGAAAGCTCATCCATACCAAGAATAGCGATAATGTCTTGAAGATCTTTGTAGCGCTGTAAAACCTGTTGAACTCCACGAGCAGTTTCATAGTGTTCTTTACCAACAATGTTTGGATCCAAAATTGTTGAGTTAGAATCCAATGGATCAACAGCCGGATAAATAGCCAGCTCAGCTAATGATCGAGATAGCACAACTGTTGAATCAAGGTGACCGAAAGTTGTGGCTGGAGCTGGATCTGACAAGTCGTCAGCCGGCACATAAACAGCTTGAATTGAGGTAACTGATCCTTTTTTAGTTGATGTAATTCGTTCCTGAAGTTCACCCATTTCTGTTGCCAGGTTTGGCTGATATCCCACAGCTGAAGGAATACGACCAAGTAGTGATGACACCTCAGAACCTGCCTGAGTGAAGCGGAAAATGTTGTCGATAAACATGAGTACATCTCTTCCCTCTTGATCACGGAAGTATTCAGCCATGGTTAGTCCGGTCAAAGCAACGCGGGCGCGGGCTCCTGGTGGTTCATTCATTTGTCCGAAAGTTAGAACAGTTTTTTCCAACACGCCTGATTCTTTCATTTCGTGATAAAGGTCATTTCCTTCACGAGTTCGTTCTCCGACTCCAGCAAAAACTGAGTATCCACCGTGTTCTTTGGCTAGGTTATGGATCATCTCTTGAATAAGAACTGTTTTTCCAACTCCAGCACCACCGAATAATCCGGCTTTTCCACCGCGGAGAATTGGACAAATAAGATCAACAACCTTAATTCCTGTTTCGAAAATCTCAGATTCTGTTGATTGATCAACAAAGTCTGGAGCTGGTTTGTGGATTGCATCAGTTTGTTTGGTAACAACATCAGGCATGCCGTCAATGGCGTGGCCAGTTACTCCAAACATGCGTCCCAAAGTTTCTGGACCTACTGGAACCATAATTGGTTTGCCAGTATTTATAACCTTTAATCCACGCTGTAGACCATCAGTCGTACCCATAGCCACTGTGCGAACAACGCTATTTCCAAGCTGCTGAGCAACTTCAAGTACTAGCGTGTCATCGCCATTTTTTACTTCGAGCGCAGTTCTAACATCAGGTACTTGGCTGTCTTCGAATCTAACATCAACAACAGCTCCGATGATTTGCGCTACTTTTCCGTTTTCTTTTTTCATAAGATTTATTTAGAAGTTTATTCAATTGCTGCTTTACTGCTTGAGATTTCAGCAATTTCTTGGGTAATTGATGCTTGGCGAATGCGGTTAAATGTAAAGGTTAATTCTTTTAGCATATCGTTAGCACTGTCCGTGGCGTTTCTCATGGCCAGCATACGAGCAGAGTGTTCTGATGCTGACGATTCAAGTAGCGCCTGATAAAGCATGGTTTCAACTAATCTAGGCAACATTCTATTTAGCACTTCTTGTGGATCTGGCTCAAATAAATATTCTAGTTTTTGCTCTTGTTTCTCCTCCGCAACTGAGTCATTCTTGCTAACACTGCCAAGTTCCCTGTCTGCTGCACCGAGTGGAAGTAGTTCTATAATACGAGGCTTTTGTGACAAGCTTGAAACAAAGTCTGTGTAACCAAGCAATACTCGCTTATATTTTTTTTGATAATAGCTTTCTAATATGAGATTGCCAACCGGAAGGATTGCTCCAAATGTTGGTTTGTTGGAAAGATCCTCAAATCGAGCAATAACTTCAACCTTATTTCGAGTTAAAGCGTCTCCGCCGCGACGACCAATAGCAATGGCGTCAATGGTTGTGCCATCATCAACTGACTTGATTGCCAACATCGCCTCCTTAATCATGTTGCTATTTAGCCCGCCAGCTAATCCTCTGTCAGCTGTAATTAGGACAAATAGGGTTTTTTCTGCATCTTCATTTTTTTCCAAAAGTGGATGACTGGATTTTTGCGTGGCTTTACCAATAGCATTGATTGTTTGCCATGAAAGTTGCGCAAAAGGACGAGAAGCAGTGACAAGCTGAGTAGCTCTTCTCATTTTGCTGGCAGCAACAAGCTCCATTGCTTTGGTAATCTTCTTGGTATTAGCAATGGATTTGATGCGTCGCTTTACTGTTTTTGCATTTGTGGCCACAGACTAGGCGTTAAGGAATCCTTTTAGAAATGAATCAGTAAGTTCTTTAATTCTATTTTTTGTTTCATCAGAAAGCTCTTTTTCATCAGTAACCTTTTTGATTACATCAGCTCCAGCTGTGTCGAGATAATTTAGGAATTTGTCTTCAAAATTCTTGATTTCCTTAGCATCAATCTGATCAAGATAGCCTTCATTAAGTAAGAAGATTAAAATTGATTGCTTAACAAATGATATCGGGTGGTATTGAGCCTGCTTGATGAGTTCCATTGACCGCTTTCCACGTTCTAGCTGTTTCTTTGTGGCTTCGTCAAGATCAGTAGCAAATTGAGCAAAGGCCTCAAGTTCTCTAAACTGAGCCAAATCAACTTTGAGAGTTTTGGCAACAGACTTCATTGCCTTTGTTTGTGCTGATGATCCAACTCGAGAAACTGAAAGCCCAATGTTAAGAGCTGGTCTTTGACCTTTGTAAAACAAATCACTTTCAAGGTAGATCTGTCCATCGGTGATGGAAATAACATTAGTTGGAATATAAGCAGATACATCTCCACCTTGTGTTTCAATGATTGGAAGTGCTGTGATTGATCCGCCACCAAATTCCTCGCTCAAACGAGCTGAACGCTCTAAAAGTCGTGAGTGTAGATAGAAAACATCTCCAGGATAAGCTTCTCGTCCAGGTGGTCGGCGCAAGAGCAAAGAAATTTCTCGATATGCCCAAGCGTGCTTAGAAAGATCGTCATAGATTACAAGTACATCCTCACCTTTGGCCATAAAATACTCGGCAATGGCACAACCAGCGTATGGAGCAATATAAGAAAGTGATGCTGGGTCAGATGCTCCGGCAAGTACGATTGTGGTATATTCCATTGCACCTTCTTTTTCAAGTCGGGCAGTGATGTTAGCGATTTTTGATTCTTTTTGTCCGATGGCCACATAAATACATTTCACACCTTCACCTTTTTGGTTGATGATTGTATCAATAGCAATGGCTGTTTTTCCTGTTTGTCGATCACCAATAATAAGCTCACGCTGTCCGCGCCCGATCGGGATAAGAGCATCGATGGCTTTTAGTCCTGTGTGAAGTGGCACAGAAACAGATTTTCGAGTAATAACACCAGGAGCAATTTTTTCAATTGGTTGATAATTATCAGTTTGAATTTCTCCTTTTCCATCCAATGCTTTTCCTAGTGGATCCAAGACTCGTCCAACAACTTGATCGTTAACTGGAATTGAAAGAATACGACCAGTTGATTTTACTGTATCGCCCTCATTAATTTTTTCTGAACTTCCAAGAATAATTGCACCAATACTTTCTTCTTCCACATTGAGCGCAACACCCATGAGTCCACCTCCAAAATCAAGCAGCTCCATTGATTTTGCATCAGAGAGACCGCTCAAGCGAACAACTCCATCGGCAACCGATAAAACCGTGCCAACAGATTCCACATGTGAGTCAGATTTGAATTGCTCAATCTGTTTTCGCAACTCATCGATAATTTGCTGTTTTTGTGCCATATATTTTATTTTGAGAGTGTCATTTTGAGTTTTTGTAGATTACCGGCAATTGATCCATCTATACGGCGATCATCTATCCTGATTACTGATCCGCCAATAAGTCTTTCATCGACCCGGCGTTCAATGTCTGCCCCTTTGGCCAATTCCTCAATTTGTTTATTTAATTCCTCTGTTAGTGGATGAGCTGATACAACCGTGATTGCTGACGCACCGTATATTTCTTTCCAAGATTGATGAATCGCCAGTTCGATTTCCCTCCATCTGTCAATCATTTTTTCTTGAGCAAGGAATTGAACAAAGTCATTCATTATTTTTTTAATATCATTTTCTTTGTTCTTTTCCACCTGATCAATCAGAACTCTGGTGATTGTTTTTATCTTAGCATCCATATTAGATAAGTTTGCGGATAGTTTCTTCAGCTAAAGATTTTGATTTTACTTCGTCCACTTGATCTCTGAGAATACGAGTTGTTGCTTTCATAGCCAAATCAACAATTTCCTTTTTCATTTCCTTAATCATTATTGTTTTTTCATCAGCTAGTTGATCTTTCCCTTTTGTAATAACGCGCTCAACCTCTCGTTTTGCAGCTAAGATTATTTCATCCTGTCTTGTCTCGCCTTGAGCATGAGCTTTTTCAATGATTTCTTGAGCTTGCTTTTGTGCCTGAGTAATAACTTGGTCTCTTTCTTTTTCAATTAGTGCAACTCGTTTTTCAATTTCGTCTGCATGTTTCATGCTTTGCTCAATTTTTTCTGATCGTTGGTCAAGCATTTTTACAATAGGATTGTAAACAAATTTCCACAAAATAATTAAAACAATCAAAAAGTTAATAATCTGTGCGGCAAAAATTTGACCATTAAGTCCAAATTGGCCGGCCACTATTTGCGCTGGATTATCTGAGACTTCCTCATGAGCACTAAGCTCTTGATTTTCCTTAGCGTGTGTATCCTCAAGTTCTTGAGCAGATAGTTCCTGATTTGTTGTTTCTGTTTGACTCATAGTAATTAACTCAGTCTCGATGATCTCCTTAAGCAAGAGCTCATCGAAGTGAATTGATTACAAGGTAAAGGCAATAATCAGTGCGTAAATAGCGATCGCCTCAGCAAAAGCCATACCAAGAAGCATTGGAACAAATAGTTTGTCAGCTGCCTCAGGATTTCGTCCGATTGATTCCATGGCCTTCATACCAATAAAACCAATTGCTAGAGCTGGTGCAATGCTTCCAACTCCGATAGCTAATGCTTTTGCAAGCAATGTCATTGTTTCTGCGTCCATAATGATATTAATTAATTGTTAATTATTTAGATTGTAGTCTTATGAGACTTGATGCGATCAAATAATCTTTGAGCGCATCAAGGTTCACAAGCTATGCGTGAGCAGTGACTTTTTGATGATGTTCTTCTTTGTGTTCACCATGACTCATGGTTGCTACAACCAAGAATGCCAAAGTTAGCATGGCAAATACTGTTGCCTGGATGATTCCTACCAAAATCTCTAAGAAAATAAATGGAATTGGCAAAACATATGAGAAAAGTCCGAGCATTACAGTCATTAGCACCTCACCCGCAAAAATATTTCCAAAAAGTCGAAGTGAAAGTGAAAGTGTTTTGGCAAACTCTCCGATGATTTCAATTAAACCAATAAAAAATTCAACCACTGCCACCACCACTGCCATTGGACCTTTTTTAAATGATCTTAATATGCCACGAACATTAAAGAACTTGCTAATGTGATTAAAGACGCCAACGCTACGAAGACCTGTTAGATGAGTAGAAAGGATTGCAATAATTGCAATACCAAGCGTCATATTAAGATCACTGGTCGCTGGTCGAAGAAGAGGGATTAATTCCATTTCGCCGTGCATGAGTCCATAAACCCCGATCGATCCAGTGCCCGGTAGCTGACCTAACCAATTAGAAAATAGAATGAAAAAGAAGATGGTGGCCACAAGCGGTAAAAATTTCCTGGCATTGGCTTTGTTATTTGTTACTTTTTCGATTTCAGATAAAACAAATTCAATTAACATTTCTATAAAATTATAGATTCCCTTTGGGATAATTGATCTTCGTTTTGTAACAATGTAGGCAACTAAACAAAAAAACGCGACTGCTATGTACGCGTTTAACATGGTATTTGTTATTGTAAATTTTCCGATTTCAAAAATTGGTTCAGCTGCAAGTGGGATGCTAGCAAGTGCAAGTTCAATTTTATTCTCCCTTTTTGTACAGCTTTGCATAGTAATTTGCCTTTTTCACAATAATGACTGCAGTAAGAGTGAGTGCTAATGCCAACAGAATAAATAGTATCCAAGGTTTTGTGCCAAACCTTTCATCTAATTTTACACCTGCGTATGCTGCTACCAACGCAGGTACTGCAATCGAGACACCAAAGTCAGCAGCAATTCGGATTGCCAGAGCGTAATAGTATCGGTCAGAGACCTTTTTTTCTGGCTTGTTTGGTGTATCCACAGGTTTTAAATTTCGGCCATAGTATAGCTTGATAAGCGAAATGGGTCAAGATTAAGCAAATTTTGAAATAAATGAAAAAACCCTCCTAGGTGGGGTTCTTTCTGCACACTGTTTAGAACACAGTTGCCGGTTAAAACTCGGCTGCTTTAGCTTTTCTGTTTATATGCAGAGGCTTAAGCTGTGCTTGTACTACCTGTTTATATTCAGGTGCTGTTTAGAATCAGCTACTCTTGTGAGCCTTAGTACACTATTACCCTACCACGATTAGAATACGCTTTCAAGTCTTTCTTATATCAGCTACTGTGGATAACTTTACTAGGACTCGGTAAAAAGAAGAGCTTGTCATCACTCGACAGCAGGGCGAGTACTTTCGTTTTTAGACAAGAAAGGGTGATGTCCCTGGGTGGTGTGAATATTTGATATTTGTAATACTTAACTCTTTAAAAGCCTTTTGTAGAATGTGTCCCGGCCACAAAGCCAGTTGTCCAGCAAAGCTGCAATGAGAATCCGCCCGATGGTCTATTTATGTCTATTGTGTCTCCGATTAGATAGAGATTTGGATAGAGGCGAGATGCCATTGTTTTAAAATTAATTTCTTTTGGATCAACTCCTCCATCAGCTACAATCGACCATTCCAGTCCCATTGTTCCTTGAATTGGAAAGCGCAGATCATTCATGATTTGAACAAGAGACTTTCTTTGTTGTTTTGTTATTGAATGTACTTGCAGGTCGATCATATCTGATTCGAGCATGTTTAGCATCGCTTCTACAAGACTCTTTTGCAATAGCGTGTTAAGTAGACTTTTTAGCTTCTTATTTTTTTGGTCGTCAAATAGTTTTATAAAAAATTTATCCAGACTTCCCAAGTCGTGATCTGGAAAAAGATCAATCGAGGCTTCCACCTCTCCTTTTTTAAGTAAGCCTTTAACTTTGTGAGCGGAGTTGATGACCATCGGACCAGAGATGCCAAAATGGGTAAAAAGAATTCGACCGCGAACTTTAAATTGAGTTTTATTTTTTTGGATGAAACGCAATCCAATGTCGTCTAGACTAGTCCCGGAAAGTTTATGGACCCATTTTGATTTTGTGCGAAGCGGAGCCAGATTCGCGTCTGGCTCTTTAATTTTGTGTCCGATCTCATTAAGTGCATTTAAACCCTCTCCCGTTGATCCAGTCTCGGGTGCAGCTAAACCTCCGGTAGCAATAATCACTTTGTCAGCAAAAAAAGTGCCAGCCGATGTGTTAATTCCGATAATTTTTCCAGCCTTAATTTTAAAAGACTTAAAGGCAGTGTTTAGTTGTACATCAACATTCTTGCTTTGATTAATGTAATTGATAAGAGCATTGCAAACATCTTGTGCACTTTGAGATTTGGGAAATGCCCGTTTACGATCTTCAATAACCAATGGTAGACCAAGTTTTTCGAAAAACTCAAAAGTATCTTTGACATTAAACTGTGAAAAAGGAGAAAACAAAAATTGTTTTGACTCAGGAAAATTTTCCAGAAAAACCCGATTGTCAGTTTCTGCATTAGTGATATTACATCTTCGTCCACCTGTCATGCTTAATTTCTTCCCAAGTCGATCGTTCTTTTCAACTAAAAGCGCACGAGCCCCAAGCTCACCCGCTCGTCCAGCAGCCATCATCCCCGCTGACCCACCTCCGACAACAATTATGTCAAAGCTTTTCTTCATGTTTAAATATCTAATCCAAAAAATTTAATCGCGTTTGCGGTTGTTTGTTCGGCAACTTGCTTGTATGACAGACCTTTGACATCCGCTAGAGTCTGGGCGATGAATTTAACATATGATGGTTCGTTGCGTTTGCCTCGATGTGGCACTGGGGATAAGTATGGAGCGTCGGTTTCGACCATGATCGATTCAATTGGAAGTTCGCGGGCGATTACTTGTAGTTCTTTTGAGAAAGTGAGAATTCCAGTAAACGAGATCATGAATCCAAGATCAATATAGCGTTGAGCGTCTTTAAGTGTACCGGTGAAGCAATGCACGACCCCGCGCCTGGGAAGTTTGCCAGCCTCAACCGCCAATCGCAGAATTTCAAATTGATCATCATGAGCATCGCGGGAATGAACAATGATTGGTTTATTAAATTCAGTCGCAAGATCGATTTGCAAATTTGTCGCATTGATTTGATCCTTATGAACTTGCGCCTCATCAATATCTGGCGGCAGGTGATAATAATCAAGACCAAACTCACCAATAGCCATGACTTTTGGGTGAGACGCAAGCTGGCGATAAAACTCTGGATCAAAAAACTCAGTGCGAGTTTTTACAGAATCAAATTCTCCAACATCATGAAACTCTTGTTTATGTAAATGTGACGGATGAAGTCCGATACTAGCCCAAACCCCATCATATTTTTCCGCCACTTCAACCGCTCGCCGACTAGTATCAGACTGCGTCCCCACAATAATCATCCCAATCCCCTCATCTAACGAACGCCCAATAACAGCATCCATATCATCCTTGTATGCCGAGAAGTTAACATGACAGTGAGTGTCAATCAGTTTTAAGTTCATAGGTCTTATTAGTCCTATAGGACCTATAATTTAAACAAACAACCCCACAATCCACATGATCCAATTCCCTGCCCAGGAGAGCCAGGTTATTACTTGGGAGTCGAGGACGGCTGATTTGAAGGTTCCGTCTGATAAATATGTTGTGGCGTAGTAGATGATTCCGGAAAGGACAACGAAAGCTTCGATTGCTCCTAGGATTCCACCAAGAAGTTTGTTAATGCTTTCGACAAATGGAATGATTGTTAAAAGTTTGTAAGCACGGTCAAGCAACTCGAAAATCCAAGCGATTAGTTGACTGGCAATAGCCATGATTACGAAGAAAAGAATGACTTGCAAGATTGGTCGATCACTGATCGTCCAGAATCCCTCGATCCATTGCACGATGAAGATCGCAGCAAATATTCCGCCAATCAGTCCAATCAAGCCTCCGACTGTACGGATAAAACCGTGATAAAGACCAGAGATGATAAATATACCAGCAATTATCAGAAGCGCTAAGTCAGCAAGTGTTAAAGTCATATATTGTTATTTATTAATCTCGTCGAGGGAAAATGGGGTCGCCGACAATAATCTTTTCACCCGCATAACGATTTAGGATTTCTTGAGCTGATACAGGAATGATTGGGAGAAGTGATTGGCCGATAAATCTGATCATGTCGGCTAGTTCGCTTAAAATCTTTTTTGCTCCAGCTTCATCGGTTTTGACAAGTTTAAATGGAGCTTTTTTGTCTATTATTTCGTTTGCGTCTGATACTACTTGAAAAATTTGATCAGTATAAGTTTTAAAGTCATAGTTTTTCATGCATAGGTCTAGCTTGGCGTTTTGTTCTGACCAATCTCGATCAACCCTGTCGAGCTTGCCGTCAAAATATTTACCAGCCATGGCTGCAACTCGACTAACAAGATTGCCAAGCTGGTTGGCAAGTTCAGCAAATCTTTCCTCCATGCGGTCGGCTGAATAGTCGCCATCGTCATGTGATGGAATTTCGCGCAGAAGATAATAGCGAACAGCATCAGTTCCAAATTCATCAACAAGCGTAAACGGATCAACCACATTGCCAAGGCTCTTACTCATCTTTTGTCCGCCCGAGGTTATAAATCCATGAATAAAGACTTGTTTTGATGGCTCAATACTGGCTGATAAAAGCATGGCCTGCCACATAGCTGATTGCTGACGAAGATTATCTTTTCCAGCAACCTGAACCCCAGGCCAGAATTTTTTAAAGTCCCCTTCCTCGTTTGGCCAACCAAGAGTGGAAATATAATTGACAAGCGCATCAAACCAAACATACATCACATGATTTTCGTCTCCTGGCACTGGCACGCCCCAAGGCATTTTTTCTTTTACACGAGAAATACTGAAATCTTTTAGTCCAGCATCAACAAAACTTTTTATTTCATTAAATCGATAATCCGGAATAACAAAATCAGGATTTGCTAAATACAAATCCTGAAGTGGTTTTTGATATTTGGAAAATGCAAAAAAGTAATTTTCCTCGTCTCGTGTTTCAAGCTCAAGATTTGGATGCACAGGACACTTGCCATCAACCAGTTCTGAATCTGATTTTTCTAACTCACATCCAACACAGTATTTTGTTTGATATTGATCCTTATGAATATCGCCATTGGCCAAACAACGATTCCAAAACTCCTGAGCAGCTTTTTTATGATTTGGATCACTGGTTCGAATGAAATTTGTATAAGTAAGGTTCAGTGCCTCTTTTAATCGATCAAATTTAGCTGCATATTCATCAACATAAGCCTGCGTATCCTTTCCTTCTTTGATGGCCTTTTCATAAATCTTTTGTCCATGTTCATCAGTTCCAGTATTAAAAAGCACCTCATCACCTTGCAACCGATGATATCGGGCAAGTGCATCGGCTTGAATAATTTCCAAAGCAAAACCAATATGCGGATCGGCGTTTACATATGGGAGGGTGGTGGTGATGTAGTAGGGGGTCATAATAAAGGTGGTAAAAGTGGTGGAGGTTGAAGAGGTTATAGGGGTTATGAGGAACGAGGACTTCCCCTAGACTCTCTCTGGCGAAGCCCTGTCAGACGGGGTGAAGCCGGACCCGGCTCCGCCGGGCTTCCTCAGGGAAGTCGAGACTCGGTCTCTCCCCCTTTCACAAGGGGGAGTGGGTGGGGGTTAAATATATTTCCACTGCTGACTCGCTTATATCATTTCCTTCTCGGTGCCATGACTACGACGAATTCACCTTTGGATGATGTTCGCGCCAGCTGAGAAAGAATTTCTTTTGCTGTTCCACGATAAATATGCTCATGCATTTTTGTCAGTTCCCTACACACAATCATTTGTCGATCTTGCGGAACCTGTTCTAGAGTTTTTTCTATCCGGTGGGTTGATTCATAGAACGCGAATGTATCATTAACTTTTGCAAGATTTTTAAAGTATGTTAGCCGTCCTTTTTTGTTTGGTGGAAATCCAAGAAAAGAAAATCGATCAGTAGGAAATCCAGACGCGCTAAGAGCTGTGATGATTGCTGACGGTCCTGGGATGGGAATAACATTAACCCCTTCTTTAACAGCAGCTTCAACTAGTTTTCCGCCTGGGTCAGATATTCCAGGAGTGCCAGCATCAGTCACGAGCGCTATTGATGAGCCTGATTTTAGAAGATCAATCAACTCTTGTGTTTTTGATTGATTAGAATGCTGGTGGAATGAGATTGTGCGAGTTTTTATTTCAAAATGAGAAAGTAGTTTTCCAGTCACCCGCGTGTCTTCGCAAGCAATCAGATCAACAGATTTAAGAACCTCAACCATTCTCCAAGAACAGTCCCCTAGATTACCAATTGGTGTGGCAACAATAAAAAGCGCATTGTTATTCTTTAAGTGTGGCATTGAGTGTGTCAGAGTTGATTTCTAAAGATGAGCCTTGCTCTGCCTCATCAGTATTGTCTGAAGCAGTATCAATAAACGCGATTTGTGTTTGTGGATAGATTGCATACCAGCACATCCAAAAGCTTGGACGAGTTTGAATTCTTGTTAGTTGAGTTCCGGTCAATGAACCAGAAAGAGCTAATCCGTTTGAGTTCCAAGTCGAGCCAGTTTGATCATCAGTCATGGTCTGAGTATTAAAATCATATGAGAATGTTAATACTTGATCATTAACTTGGCTGGCATAAATAAATGTTTGCTTAAGGTCTTCATTCCAAAAACCAACAATCGACATGCCGTCAACAACCTCATTGGCCGCATACATACCTTTCATAATGTCGTCAGAAAATGCAATTGCGTCATTGTTGATTGCTAATCCATCAATATCCCACTTAGCTGCCATATACTTAATATCCACATTCATTGGATAATAAATTGTTTTGGCAACATCATAGTTTTGATTTGGATGCATACCATAGTCGCGAACATAGCCTGTGTCAGTTGATAGAACCTCTCCATTTGGATAATGTTCGCTCCACTGCGCCCAAGTCAAAACATTGAATTGATATGCGTTGAGTTTTTCACCAAGATATTTTCCAGAAATTGCTTTTCCGCTCAATTGAATCCACAAAGATTCATCATTTGACTCGAGTAATTGATTATTGTTGTATACAAGTCCGCTATTCTCAAATTCTAGAGTTTTGCCATCTACATTCCGGTCGTATACGGCCGAGCTTTTACAAAATGAACAATGGGTAACTGCTAGATCGACTTCGCCAAATGTGTCGTTTACAACTTCGTGCCAGTTTAAAATTTGATATGAGTAAAATCTGTGTTGACCATTTACCTCCACATCAACTCCGGGAATATCATCAGCAAGATAGGCGTCAGCTTGAGCGACTGTGTCAAAATCTGGATTTGTTAGAGCCGGTAGCTCTGATCCAGATTCATAAATTTGAGTTGGTGGAACAAGATAAGAATCGCCGTCATAGGACACTGCCTCTTCTAGTAAACCATATGGTAGCTCGGCGCCCTGCATCATTTTTTCAACATTAGACATTCGCCATGTTCGAATAAGCGTAAGAATTAGTATGACAAGGATAAAAATTCCAAGTCCGATAAGTAAGTTTTTCTGTTCTTTCTTGATAGTCATAGTTTTATGTTTCTTATATTTTTACCAGATTTTAAGGAATTGGCAAGATATTACGCAAATAAGTATACTATAGTCATTAACTAAGTACTATTGAAAAAGCATAATTATTAATATATGCCTGAATTTAAACGAAAAGGCGAAGGTGCTGAGGTGCAGGAGCAGAAAGATCGTGAAATATACAAAGAATATATTAAAGCTGGCGTAGAATTTGCTTTAGCAAAGATTTTTAAAGAAAACTTCAATATACATCAGGCTGTTTATCAAGCGACGCAATCATTAAGATTGCCAGATCGAGATACTTTTAGGCGCGTACGAACACTAATTGAAAAAGATGTGCGTAAAGAATTAAAAGCTATACGCGAGTCAGAGGCTTTGCAAGAAGTTTTTAAAGAATTAGACACAGACGAACGATCAAGAGGCTTGGACGAGCATGAAGCCTTTAATACAACCGAGGAGGAGCTTTAAGAAAAGTGGGAAGAATAAAAAATCACTTTTTGTGCGATCGCGCACTTTTTGATGCACAAACCGCTCCATTACATGGAGCGGTAGACGGGGAGTCGGAGTTGGATGATGGCATTTTGAAGGTGTCAGTCGCATCATCAGCACACACTGCAGTTGATGATGAGCCTGTCGCCATCGATCCTTACACTTATAATATAGATTCTGGTCTCGCCATCATTAGTTTTGAGGGTGATTTCATCGCCCTGAGCATGATCCTTACTCATGATGATTGAGATAGACCTTGGGTCGCTGATCTCGACATCTGGCCGATCTTCGCTGTAGAAGCGGACAGAAATGATCCTCGGGAGCGCTGGTGGCATAGTGACTCCTTGTCTGGAAACAGACCATTGGTTCCCTTTATTTATAGCACGCCCGCCATTAAACACAAGAAAAACCACCGAATGGTGGTTTTTTTCACATAACTATATCCAGGCATTAACGCTTAATTCCAATTATAGTTTCATCATCGCTTATTGTATCTGCGAATGGAAGTTTTTCTTTCAACACCTGATTTACTATATCGTTTAGATCTCTATAAGGTTCAGGTAGCCCTTCTGATCGATTTTTTCTGTATAGGTACTCATATTCAAGTACTTGTCTATTTTCATCTATCCTATCTGGATATTCAGCAATGGCATCATCGATAATTTGGTTGCGGAGAGTTTGTAATTCTACATTAATTTCTCGGGCGATTGCGCTCACACCTTCAAATATAGCCTTTGATAATTGGCTGTCGATAGAATCACCTCTTTTTATTAGTAATCTACCGTGCTGTAGAAGGGTGCTGAATTTTTCATATTGTTCGTTTATGAACTCAACACTGCGTGAATCAATCTTTGATTCAGCAAATTTTTTCAGCTTATCTAAAAATTCGTCGTTTTCTGCTACCTCTTCTTTTGATAGCGCTCTGCGTTTCTTTGCATCGATAACGAGCTGTGACTCTGGTCTATGTGAATTTTCCTTCATAGATTATCATTATTTTAATACCTATATTTTACAAGCTTTCAATCCATTTTACCAGCGTGCGGACACCGTAACCTGTTCCGCCTTTACCAATGTATGACGACAGTGGTCGTTCGGCATAGGCTGGACCGGCAATATCAATGTGCGCCCATTTTTGACCTTCTTCGATAAATTCTTTGAGAAATAGACCAGCAGTCAAAGTACCACCATATCTTGAAGTAGCAATATTTCTTAAATCAGCAATATCTGACTCAACAAGTTTTGCATATCGACCGAAAAGTGGAAGTTCCCATAATTCTTCCCCGACCACTGTGGCTGATTCGATCAATTTATGAGCAAGATCTGAGTTATTGCTCATAACTCCAGCAATTTCTTCACCCAGTGTCACAACACAAGCACCAGTTAGAGTTGCTAAATCAATGACTGTGTCAACCTTTTGTTTTTGCGCATAAACAAGGGCGTCGGCCAAGGTTAGACGACCCTCAGCGTCAGTATTTAGGATTTCAATAGTTTTTTTGTTTGCCGCTCGCACAACATCTCCGGGTCGCATTGCTTTTCCTGAGGGCATATTCTCAGTCGCAGCAATAATTCCGTGGACCTCAATGTTTGGTTCAAGTTTGGCTAAAACAACGAAAAGACCAAGAACAGACGCAGCGCCAGCCATGTCGCATTTCATACTTTGCATTGAGTCAGCTGGCTTAAGTGAAAGTCCACCGGAATCAAAAGTAATTCCCTTGCCAACAATCGCAATACTCTTTTTTGCTTTTTCAGGTTTGTATGTTAGGTGAATAAGTCTTGGCTCAACATCAGATCCTTGAGCAACTGCCAAAAATGCATTCATGTTCTTTTTCTCAATCTGCTCTCGGTTATAAACTCGAACACGAATGTGAGACCCAAGCTTGGCAATGCGCTCAGCAGTTTGAGCAAGTCTAATTGGATTCATATCTTGAGCCGGGGTGTTGACTAAATCTCGTGCCACAGTTACGCCGTCAATTATTTGCTTTGCTTTTTTGATTCCCTTCTCTGCCTTAATTGCATCTTTTCCGTCCTCAGCAATTAATATAATTTCTTCCAAGATATTTTTCTGTTTTGGTTTTTTGTATGTATCAAATTGATACGAAGCCAAGAGCAAAGCTTCGGTCATAAGTTGCGCAGTCTGATTTGGATCAAAAGACTCATCGTCTTCTCCAAAAAGTTCAAAAGCAACATGAGTAACAGGCAGGCTTTGTAATTGGCTATAAACTGATCCTGTGATCTCGCGCAAAGCTGTGGATAAAGTCTCTGATTTACCAAGACCAACAATCAAAAGGTCGGGAAATGAAAGGATTTGGCCAGCATTACCTGTAAAGTCCTTTTTCTTAGCATTAATCTGGAGTTTTCCCCCAGTTTCCTCGCCAAGGCGTTGAATAAAGCTATTTTCCCAGTCCTCACCTTCATAAATGCCAACAACTCGGACTTCGGCTTCGGTTTTTAAAATATCCCCTTTTTGTGATGTGATATTCATATTCTTAGGTTTTATCGATTTTTAAGCTTTTTGTCCAGCTAAAATTATTGTTTGACAAAATCAATTAACTTAGGTATGCTTGGCCACGAACATTGATGATATGCCACATAGAACAAAAATGAAAAGAAAAAAGGCGCGAGCTCTTGAAGCTGTACGCCGAGTGATAGCAGCTCGAGTTTGCCGAAAAAAGAAAGCAATTCGTTGCGCTAAAAAAGAAGCACAAGCTTAAAAAATCCCCTGCGAAAATCGTGGGGGTTTTTGATTCAATTAATTGACGCAGGAATTAGTCGGTCGTATTATCAACACATATGCAATTAACAAACGCGCAGGAAAAATTAGTTAAATCATTACAAACTAAAAAAGGCAGAAAAGAAACTGGGCTTTGTTTGCTCGAAGGTCAAAAAATCATTGACGCTGCGCAAGGCACAATTGAATTTACTTTTTCAATTGATGAGGTAAAAAACTTTGACAAACTTGTGACAACCCAAACCCCACAAGATATTGCCGGAGTTGCCAAAATACCAGCGTGGTCACACGATGAAATCAATTCCAAAAAAACAATAGTTGTACTTGATGGCGTTCAGGATCCAGGAAATGTGGGTACAATACTTCGACTTTGTCTTGGATTTGATGCGTCTTTGATTCTTGTCGATAGTGCTGACCCAACAAATCCAAAAGTCATCCGTTCATCAGCTGGTGCAATATTTGATGTTCCTTGGATCGAAGTTGATCGAAATCATGCTATTAATTTTATCTCAAGTTTAAAACGACAGATTTATCGACTTGAAAAAAGACAAAATGCCAAAGGCCTTAAAGCAACCAAATTTGATAAAGAAATCGTTTTAATCGCTGGATCAGAAGGGTCGGGAATAAGCTTAAACATTGAAGGAATATCAATCTTTATCGAGCACAATCCAAAACTTGAATCTTTAAATGTTGCCAGTGCTCTGGCTATCGCACTTTATAGTTTATAGGAAACAAAAAAATCGACCTTTGATTATCTCTGGTCGATTTTTTTATTCTTACTTAAAACTCAAAATACCATTGATCACCGTACCAATCATGAAATACACAACCAAGTTCGTCGCATACTGAATAGTCAACTGAAACATACTCAAAATTATCGTTATCAAAGACAGAAGACACTTCATTACCTTCGATATAAACATCTAAAGATGCGCAATATTCAGTATCAAGATTGCAGCCAAGAGTTGTCGCTGAACCTTGAGGAATATTTTCAGTGTCAGAATAATCGTATGAGTCATAGGAATCATAGGAGTCGTAATAGTCGTTATTTGTCGAGTCACTAGACGACGAACAACCACCACCAATTAGCAAAAGACAAGGAAGAAGGAACAAAATATATTTCTTCATATTAATTTGTTACTTGGATTAGATATCCAATTATTATCATTAAAATACCAATCAGTCCAGTCCATTGTTCTATGCGTATATCAGTCAAGACGCTTTTATCAAATTTTTTTTCCCGTAACATCTTGTGATGGACATATAAAATCGTTATACCAATCATAACTTCTCCGATGGTCTGAATTGTAAAGCCAAGTGTGCTCATATTATTCAATTGATATTAGTGAAACTGGTGTCAGTCCAGTGATAATTTGAATTATTTGCGTAGCATTTGATTTTGAGACTTCTAATTCCAGTGTTTTCTCATTTGGATTTGAATCAAGTATTGTTATTGTACAATCTGTAAAGCCAAGTGTCACTGTGGACTGATTAAAATCAGGATTTCGCAAATGCTGAGCCATAACTTCATCAACGCATCCAAATACCTGATTTCTGGCGATTATTCCGATATTTTGCAATTGGGTATTGCGTGTTGAAATTATTCCTGAACGGGCCAAAAAGGCCATCACTGCAAAACCAGTGATTCCTATTACAACAACGGTAATAAGTAGTGCTACTCCTTTTGGTGATTTATGTTTTTGCATATCATTGCTCAGAAACGGTTGGAAAAAGATAAAGTGTTGTTTGGGTATTAAGAATATTGGCCCTATCTTCATCGGATAATATAGCTAAGGGTGAAAGCTCAAGTTCAATATTTAATCCTGTTAATTCCCCATCACTGTTTCGTGCTGGCTCGATTCTAAAGACTGTCACATTAATTTGTTCTGGAGTTAGCCAATGATTAGATCCGTCGAAAAAATTAATTCTACCAATGTTATGTTGGATGTCTCCGATTACAACCACATCTGTTTCAAAAGATAATTCATAGTTTAACCCACCGTCAACTTTTTTAAAAACAAGAATTGACTGATCAGAATTTAAGGTCGAACTTGACGAGACAATTGAATAGGCGTCAAGTAATTCATTTTCAAATTCTGAAAGAAGTATCGCGCTTGTTTGTTCAATTAACATTCGGCTGTATGTATGTGCTTGATTTTTTTGAACTTCTAGCAACATTAAAACAATAGATGGCAAAAGAATCATGATTAAGCCAATGTATAAAACTGTTTCAATCAATGTAAATCCTTTTGCTTTCATACTATGGAGTAAATGGATCAGTTATTAGAATTGATCCATCAGCAAATTCGAATGAAATTATTAATGTCGATTCATCCATGGCGTCAGTAAATTGAATTTTATGAGTGTCGTCTATAAATCCGGCCGGAATTATTGCATCAAGAGTGTCGATTACGGTCCCAGAAGTTTGCAATCCTCCCGGCGTGCCTGGTCCGGAGTCTGACCAAACTTTTGTTCCAATAGCAAATATTTGTTGGAGCTTTGCAGCCGGACGATTCCACCAAATTGTCATTTTTGTAATGGTAATATCTCTACTCGTATTATTTATAATCCAAACTCCACGAAGCTGTTTTGAACCACCCCAGTAACCACCAGACCAATCTAATTGAATCCCACCAGCATCTGTTGGCCTAAAACAATCTCCTTGAGGATCCTCCCAATTTACAACTAATGATTGCAAACTTCGGTTATGAATTATGCCAGTGGGACCAGTCCAAAAAACAGTACTTTCAAGTTGATAAGTGTCAGGATCAACTTGACCGCCAGATTCGATAATTTGACATGAATTATCTCGCTCTACTTCAGAAATAACTATCTCACGCGATTGCCCATCATCCCACTCCTGAATTCCTGATCCTAAAGTCCAACCTTCATTCACAGCCAAATATGTTACAAGCCCATTTTCAGTGGTTGAAAGATCCGTAAAACTCATTGACTGCAAAGCTCCAAGTCCTTCCTGTGCGCGCCAAATTGCTTTTTGTGAATTGTAAAGTGATTCCATGCTTTTATTTGAGGCCATCATTAGGCCAGCAATGGCGGAAAAGAAAAAAGCAGAAAGTCCAACTGCAATTAGCACTTCCAAAATAACACTGCCCTTTTTCCAACGATTACTCAACATATTTAATTAGTGGCACACCGGTTGAATCAATAGTGATTAATGTTTCCTTATTTCCGGTTTTTAATATGATACTTCCAATCTGATGCGGATCTCCAGAATATGCTTCAAATGTAACTTCATTGCCATCACCAACAAAAAGGGCAACATCTTCGAGACTTATATTGGAAAAATTAATTTGAGGATCGATTTTGGTAACAAGATCATAATTTACATCGCGAGAAGCGTAATTATCGCCAGCATAAAGTATAAGTGAATCAGCTTCTTTGGTTACTTCATTATAATTAAAATAAACTCCCCAGCTGGAATTGTATGCTCCATCACGGGCCCTGCGAGAGGCACCTAAAAGTTGAGTATAAATTTCTTGATGTGTTTTTGCTCTTAAGCTGTCGTTAGCAACTCTCACTGATGAAAACACAATACTTACCAGTAGCAAAAAAATGCCGATAACAATTATAATCTCAAGTAAAGTAAAACCTTTTTTCATGAGACATTTGTAATAACCTGATAAATAGGAGAAATAACAGCAAAAGCCAAAAATCCAACCATAACGCCCATAGCAATAATTAATACTGGCTCTATAATGATTGAAATTCTTTTTGACAATTCATCGACTTCTTTTCCGTAAAAATCTCCAAGATACAAAAGCATATTTTCTAATTCCCCAGTCTGTGTTCCAACATGGATAAGACGAATAGCCATTATTGGAACAATACCATCATAATTTCGCAAAACCGTTACTAGCTCGCCACCTTGGGTTACTTTGGCGTCCAAATCATCAAACATTTTTCGAAATGGCAAACTACTAACAGTTGATTCAGTAATATAGATTGACTGCTTTAATGGCATTCCGCTTTGTAAAAGAGTTCCTAAAAGTCTAAAAACATTGGAAAGAATACTGTCACATATTATCGTGCCCACAACTGGCATCTTTAGTAGTATGGAATCTAAAATATATCTCGTTGGTCTTATCTTGGCAGCAATAATAAACAAAATTATTACCAAAATAATTCCCAAAACTATTTCCAACGGTCGGCCAGTAATGGTATTGGCAATAAATAGAAGCATGCGAGTAGCAAATGGCAGATCAACATTGAGTGTTTCAAATAGTGAAATAATGCTTGGAAAAATAAAGACAATTATAAAAATACTCACGCCCAGTCCGCCAACAAGTACAATAATTGGATACATCATTGAACCTTTTATACTCTGTCGCAAATCATATTGCTTTTGTGTTTGCTCGGCTAGGTACTCAAGATTTTTTTCCAAAGTGCCAGAGTTTTCTCCGGCTTGAACAAGGTTAACAAAGACATCGGAAAAAATATGAGGATAATATGATAATCCGCTAGCCAGTGTTCGGCCACTTTCAACTTCTCTAACAAGTCTTTCTAAAATCTTTTTCAAAGGTCCGGTTGATTGACTCAAAAGTACATCAAGTGCATCGTTAAGCGAAAGTCCTGATTTTAATAAAACATGCAGGTACTTGATGAACAAAACCTTTTCTTTTGCTGATAGACGAATATTTAGTTTTTCCCAAGCTGAAATTTTCCGCTTGGCTATGGAAGCGGTTTTTTCTTGTGGTTTTTTTGTTTCGATTTTTTTATTCATGTAAAACTCTCATGTATTCTTCAATAGTGGAGATTTTTAACAAAACTTTTCTTGCCCCGTCCTGTTCCATGGTGGTCATTCCCTGCTGAATAGCTTTTTCTTTTATATCTGTGCTCTCGGCGTGTTGTGCAATAAGTTTCTGAATCTCGGCCGTATTAACGAGCACTTCATAAATTCCAATTCGACCGATGTATCCTGATTTTCCACACACCTCACAGCCAACAGCCTGAGCCACTTCGATTTTTTCTGATTTTTCAAACAATGCCAATAATATCGCTTCTGGCATTTTTCCCTCTAAATCTTTTTTTGAAACTGAAATTGTTTTTCCACATTTATCACAGATGCGTCGCATCAGTCGCTGTCCAATCGCACAATTAAATGTTGATGCAACCAGATATGGCTCAACACCCATATCCATTAGTCGAGGAATAGTAGTTGGCGCATCATTCGTGTGTAATGTTGATAAAAGTTTGTGACCTGTCAGCGAAGCATTAACAGCAATCTTAGCTGTTTCACTGTCACGAATCTCTCCAACCATAATAATATCAGGATCTTGTCGCAACAATGATCGCAGTCCAGTGGCAAAAGTAAACTTTGCCGCTCGATCAACCTGGCTTTGGTTTACTTCACCAATTTTAAATTCAACTGGATCTTCAATTGTGGAAATGTTCACTTCTCTTCGGTTTAATTCCTCAAGCACTGCATAAATACTAGTTGTTTTACCAGATCCGGTTGGGCCAGTAGCCAAAATCATTCCCCACGGTTTTTTGATTTGAGCCTGTAAACGATTAAGGTCAGTTTCTGAAAATCCAAGTTCAGATAATGAAAGTCCATGAGTTGTTCCTGACAAAAGTCGAAGTACGGCCTTTTCTCCATAAACCGTGGCGATCAACGATGCCCGCACATCAACTATTTCTTTTTCAGTTTGAAACGAAAATCTTCCATCTTGTGGAGCTCGATGCTCATCTGATCTCATGTCAGTCATGATTTTTAAACGAGCAATACATTGCGAATGAAGTTGAATCGGTAACTCAAATTCATCTCTTAGCATTCCGTCAATGCGCAAACGAGTTATCGCTTTACCGTTTGGCTTTGGTTCGAAGTGAATGTCTGATGCTCTGGCCTTATCAGCGTAAACCATCAGTGAATCAACAAAATCAATGACCAGAGTCTCTTTTGGCTCTTTGCCTGATGCAGATTGAATCATTTTTTCCAAGTCAGCTTTAACAACTAATTTTGCAGTTGCTGATTTTTCTGACTTGTCCTCCTTTTTTGAAAACATAGGTTGTGGAAAACATTACTTATATTATACACAATTATCTGCGTAGATGATATACTGTGATTAAGCTAATTAATTTAATTTTGATTTATGAGAACCAAAAAAGGTTTTACACTTATCGAGCTGTTGATCGTAATTGCAATCATTGCAATTCTAGCAGCCGCAATTTTCGTTGCTTTAGATCCTGTTACACGTTTCCAGGAAGCTCGTGACGCTCGTCGTTACAATGACCTTAACAACACGCTTACAGCTGTTGTTACAGATCAGGTTGATAATGGCGGAACATATATCGCTGCGGTTACAGGATTAACTGACGATTTGTTCTACACTATTGGAACAGATGTTGCTGCTTGCGACGCTGGATGTACAGCTCAAGTTACTCAAGCTGCTTGTGCAGATTTGACAGGGCTTGTTACAGAAGGATATTTGGGATCAGTTCCAATGGATCCAAGTACAGGTACTGCCGGAAAAACAGATTACTACATTTCCAAGAAAGCAAATGGAACTGTTGAGGTTGGATCTTGTGACCCAGAAGGTGGATCAGCCATTACTTTGACACGCTAGTTTTAAACAAAAAAACAAAAAGATCGAGGCTTGCCTCGATCTTTTTTTAGCAAGGTCAGACATTGTATTATTCTTTTTTGTTTTCTGGCTCCGCAGGGAGTATGATAATGTGAACAAAATATCCATCAATTATGCGTTTACCAACTAGAAAATCTGAATTATTTCGTCAACAAACTCAAAAAGACGATAATTATATGACCAAAGAGGCCTTTGATAGGCTTAAAGAAAAATTAGCCAAGTTGGAAAAATCGCTTCACGAACTTGCCCGTGAAGTTACAAGAACACAAGAAATGGGTGATTTAAGCGAGAACGCTGCTTATCAGGAGGCAAAATTTGCATTGCGTAAAACAATGAGTCAAATTGAAAACATAAAACAACGCATTAAGGATGTAATTATTATTGACAAACCTGATAAATGCGATGTTGTTAGCATTGGTTCAATTGTTACTGTTGTAGCCAATGGCAAACAAAAACAACTTGAGATTCTTGGCTCGCATGAATCAAATCCACTCAAGGGTCGTATATCGCATTTATCCCCCATCGGTCAGGCGCTTCTTGGGCATAGGTCGGGCGACAATATCAAGATCGAGATACAGGGAAAAGAGATCGAATATGAAATCATAACCATCGAATAATTATTAGTATTGAATTTAGTTGCAAAATTTTGTAAACTGTAAAAAATTTATGAGTGCATCAAAAACTGAAAAGCGAATACAGATTTTATTGGATGGCACTGGAATTAAGCTTAATGGTAATAATAAATGGGACCCAAAAATTATTAACGAACGATTTTATCGTCGAGTTTTGACCAGAGGATCTTTGGGCTTGGGAGAGAGCTATATGGACGGTTGGTGGGATTGTGATCAAATAGATGGACTGATTGACAGAATTCTTAAAGACGATGTACGCCAAAAGATGCGGGCAAATTGGCCAGTGATTGCACTTACTCTCGCATCAATTTTATTAAATCGACAATCAGGCAAGCGAGCTTATAGCATTGGCAAGTCTCACTATGACGCCGGCAATGACCTTTATCAGGCCATGCTTGATAAAAACATGGTTTATACTTGTGGATACTGGAAAAATGCACACAATCTTGATGAAGCGCAAAAAGCAAAGCTTGATCTTGTCTGTAAAAAGATAGGACTAAAGAAAGGAGATAGAGTTCTTGATATTGGTTGTGGTTGGGGAAGCTTTGCCAAATTTGCTGCAAATAAATACGGAGCTTCAGTCGTTGGCATCACAGTTTCAAAGGAACAGCAAAAGTTAGCTCAAGATCGATGCCAAGGTCTGCCAGTTGAGATTCGCCTACAAGATTATCGAGATGTAAATGAAAAATTCGATCATATAGTTTCACTAGGAATGATCGAGCATGTCGGTTACAAAAATTACAAAACATACTTCAAGGTAGCTAATCGATGTTTGAAAGACAATGGACTTTTTTTACTTCATACCATTGGCGGTCAAAAGTCAGTAAAAAGCACAGACGCATGGATTGAAAAATATATTTTCACAAATTCAATGCTTCCCTCTTTAGCACAGCTTACCAAGTCTATGGAAGGATCATTTGTGGTCGAGGATATCGAAAATTTCGGCGCAGATTACGACAAAACATTAATGGCGTGGTTTAAAAACTTTGATGATGCCTGGCCGCGCCTCAAAGATCAGTACGATGAGAGATTCTATCGAATGTGGAAATACTACTTACTTTCATGCGCAGGATCATTCCGCTGTCGAAAAAATCAACTTTGGCAAATCGTATTATCGAAAAATGGAGTAATTGGAGGATATCATTCTATAAGATAGCATAGTTAAATTGGCTGAGACTCAAATGTCTCAGCTTTTTTTGATATACTTATCTCATATGAAAAAATTTCCCAAAGCTTTACCAATTAAAAAACTTTTTGGTCCAAGTTTTTTAATTCTCGCCCTTGGACTTGGTTCTGGTGAAATAATTCTCTGGCCATACCTAGCATCAAATTATGGACTAGGCATAGCCTGGGGCGCGTTACTTGGAATAACATTCCAATATTTTATCAACATGGAAATTGAACGCTATGCACTCGTGAAGGGTGAAAGCGTATTTGTGGGGATAAATAAATTTTGGAAAAAAGCTCCGATCTGGTTTATTGGTTCAACATTTTTAGGATTTGGTTTACCGGGAATTATCGCAGCCTCAGCACAAGTCTTTGCATCAATTCTTGGAATGGATAATTTTAAGTGGATCGCAATCATTTTTCTTTTAATCATCGGGCTAATCCTTAGCTCTGGCAAAACAGTTTATGGAATGCTTGAGCGAATAACAAAAACAATTTTATTAATTGGCGTTCCCTTTATCTTTATTATTGTTTTCTTTCTAGCAGACGCATCTGATTGGACAACACTTGTGCAAGGATTTATCGGCCAAGGTGATGGTTATTTATTTATTCCAGAGGGTATTGTTTTAGCAACTTTCTTAGGTGCTTTCGCATACGCGGGCGCTGGTGGTAATTTGAATCTTACTCAATCTATTTATATCAAAGAAAAAGGTTATGGCATGGGAAAATACGCGCAAAAACTTGCTGGCCTATTTCGATCATCAAAGAAAATTGAAAAGATAAGACTGGAGGGATATGAATTCGCCGAAACAAAAGAGTCTTACAATAACTTTAAAACTTGGTGGAAACGCATTAGTATTGAGCATTTACTGGTATTCTGGTTTATGGGTGCTTTATCAATTTGTTTACTAATGATCCTTTCATACACAACTGTTTTTGGCATGTCTGGGGTGGAACAAGGGATTGGATTTGTGATTTTAGAAGGATCAGTGATTGCTACAAAACTCGGCCCATGGGTTGGCATTGTATTTTTATTTGCAGTAGCGATAATGCTTTTTCAAACTCAACTGGGCGTTATGGATTCAACCTCAAGAATCATGGCGGAAAATGCATCATTAAAAACTGGAAATCATAATCTTTCCAAACTTTATTCAATTTTTGTTTGGTCACAAATTGCTTTTGGAATAATCTTATTCTTATTTAATATCACAGAGCCAAAGACTCTTATCGTGATTGGAGCCTGCATTAACGCTTTTGCCATGGCGGTTCATATAGGATTGGTCTCAATCCTAAATCAAAAATCTTTATCTAAACTTTATCGTGCGTCTTGGTGGCGAAAAGTAATTATCGGAATTATATTCTTGTTCTTTTCAGTATTTAGCTTGGTAGTTCTCTATTCTCAGTTTTAATTCAGAGGTCTAGCAACTTTATATTTACCAGCAATTTTATTTAATTCCCTTTTTCTAACCCGAGAAGATTTCTCCTATCGTCGAAATGGGGGAAAGTAAGATTCTCCCATTTCGAACACCGCTTCTGGCGGGGTGAGAAATCTTTTCGACTGATTCCTATTTCGAAGTGAGAAAAACTCACTTATCGTCGAAATCGGATAAGCAGAGTCCCCATTTCGACCAGAGGAAGAAATCCTCTCAGTTCGATCAAAATCGATAAGATTTCTCCCGTTGCTCGAAATGGGAAATAAAGATAATGTCGAGATGGGGAAAGGAGGTCAAAATAAGTAATAAAAAACCAGCGTTCGATCAATCGCTGGTTTTTTTCTTTATTTAACTATTGCCTCAGTATGATAAAGGTCTGGGTCAATTGTCCGTTCAAAACATGTATAACCTACTTCATGATCCCAAAAATCCATCGAGCTATCGGTCACGCCGTAGAAATACGGGATAATCATGCTAGTTCTATCATTCTTAATTCCAGCGTCTGATTTCTGATTAAATGTTGCACAAAGCTCAAAACTTAATTCATCTTTCAAAGTATAAGTATATTGCTCTTTAGTTTCAGGGTCTATTGGCTCAACAAATCCATAAATTGGATCTTCAAGGTCAGATAATACTTTTGGAAGCTCACCTTTTTGTGTCCATTGCTCCAGTAGCCGAGATTGAATAATCTGCAAATCAGATATTCTCTGCTGGTCCATTCTGATATTTCGTTGAGTCGTCGGTGAACCGACGATGAAGAATCCACTAATCACCCAGCCAAGAATCAATACTGATCCGATGATCGCTGATATAAGCGGCAAACGACTTTTTGCGGAAGTATCTCTCTTCAAATCCCAAAGCTCATAACCAAATACCAAAGCTGCGACAATCAAGACAACTGCAACTTTCAGTCCGAATCTGATTGTTATTTCTCCACCAAGGAAATGATCAACAAGAGTGATTAAATCGACAATAATTGTAATGGCGGCAACAAAGATGGTTAAATGTAGCATCCACTTTCGAATCCAGACATTACTTTTCTGCACATCTTTTTTTAAATCTTTAATAATCATCCAAGAAACAAGTAATAATACAGGCCAGGCAATAATCAAGGCTGACATCGAAATTCGAATTATATTTGTTGCATTGGTGTAGTAAAACTCAAGATAGTCAGGGAATTGGACATTAATATACTGTGACAAAAGCGTGATAAAGCTAATTACGCTAGTGTAAAGCATGCCGATCATTAATAAATAAGAGAACACATCTTTAGCAGAACTAACCGATGTTTTGTTTTGTTTTTCCATATGAATTGATTATAGCACGAAGAAAAATTATTAAAGTAAAGCAAAAACTATAAATCCAGATATCACTACTACGCCAACAAAAATCGTTGAGCAACTTCGAGAACCCTGAAAGACAACATTATTTTGATCAGGTCTTCCCCGCCATAGCCTTGGTCTAAAAGGTCGAGGTCCAAATCTTCGCGGTCCGCGACGCAACATTGGCGATGGTCCTGGCCCACCAAGCTTCGCTGTTTTTCCTATCCCTGGTCTATTTAATCTCATATTTTTTTAAATTAATTACTTTCAAGCAAATCTTCAGGCATAATCCATTGCGCGCCGATTATTGCATTACAGGCCATGGATTCATAAACAATGCTTTCGCCTATGATAGGATCGCTTCCATATGGATATGACCAAAGAACATTATCAATAATTGTTCCTGCAGTAACTCGACATCCACCGTTTTCACTGTATGGACAACTATTTGGGCTCCAGACTCCAACTCCCTCACATTGCAATTTCATTGTCTCTGGAGTCCAGTATGAACCAATGTAATCCTCACAATGGCTTCCCGAATCAATCATATTGCAACTTCCTACAACCGCATTATTAGCAAAGGTTTCTTCAATCAACGGTTTTACATCTTCCTCATAATCAATCTGTTGATCTTCTGGTAAGTCGTCAGTACATCCCCCGCCGATAAGTATCATGCAAGGGATTAAAAGAAAAAATAGATATTTCATATATTAGGATAATAGCACGCAAAAACAAAAAACAGAACCCAGAACAGGCTCTGTTTTATTTTATTTGGTTATAAGCTACATCTTCCCTCTAAACATTTGAACTAAGAAATAAATAGCAGTAACAATAAATATCGTCCACCAAAGCCACATTAATCCATCGAGATACTGGTGAAAATAAATGCCAAGAATCAAACCAATTGATAAAAGGCATACTTTTATCAAGCCGACCTCCCACCATTTAAATGTCCATGCTCGAAATATTTTCATATTTGTTTGGTTAAGAATTATTTATTCAATTGTAATTGCATCTTTTGTTAAATTACCCAGCGGGACTTCTACTTTTGAATAATCACTCAAATTTAATCCAAGCCGAATTTTATAGTCTGACTCGGCTTTGTTGCTTAATTCCTCC
>DMOG01000005.1 GCA_003453595.1 Candidatus Uhrbacteria bacterium | reverse complement strand
ATTGGGGAACATGCCCCATAGGGAATTTGATTCCTATCCGTCAATGAATTGTCTTTAAAACCCCAATCCTTGATCGGGGCAAGGATTGGGGTTTTTCCTTCCATCTCGACGATAGGAGAGATCTTCTTGTTTGATATATTTATTAGGACGAAGGTTTAAAATGATTATTTTATATTTCACTTGTTATCTCAGTGAAGTAAATTGTTGATGGATCCTCTGGCCAAGACCTGTCAGACGAGTCAAACCAGAGGCTGACAAAATACCTGTCTATTTCCTACAACAAGCTTTTAAAACTCCTAGTGTTCGGCGGGCGGTTGCGTCCCAGGAGAAGATGTTTGATGGTAAAACAAAGGTTTCTTTTTGTTGGCTTAATCCGATCACAATAGCGTGGAATAAGTCGTTAACATTGTATGGATCAACATAAATTACATGTTCTTTGCCAACTTCTTGCATTGATCCGGTAAAGCTGGAGATGACAGGCGTTCCACTTGCCAGAGCTTCAACGATCGGCAAGCCAAAGCCTTCAAAAAATGAAGGAAAGACAAAAAGTGAGGCGTATCGATATAAGGTTGGTTTGTGCTTTTCTGGAATGTAGCCAAGCACATGAATTTGATTTCGATAATGCGAATTGTTAATTCGTTTGTGCAGATATGAATTTTTCCAGCCTCGACCGCCTGCGATAATCAGGTGAGGTATAGAGCTTGGGTCAATATCTTGGCTGTAATAATCTCTCCATTTCTCATAGGCCTCCACAATGGTTTCAATGTTTTTGCGAGGTTCTAAAGTGCACAAGCTTAAAATATATGGATAATCGATTTCGTGTTCTTTTAAGAAATTTTTATCACATGGCTGTTCGGTAGGTGCAAAATTATCGTCAACTCCAAGCGGAGTTGTATTAATTTTGTCTTCAGAGACTCCCCAGAGTGAACATAAATTGTGTTTAGTATTTTCTGAAACAGCCAGAATTGATTCTGAGTCATTGATTAGTGATTTAGGAGCCGCTGCTTTGTGCCAAAGTCGATCCTTAAATGTAAAAAAGTGAGGAAACAGTTCAAAGGAAAGATCATGAACCGTGATCACATAGGGTTTATGGGTTTTGATTATATTGATGTTTGGGAAAAACCAGAGATCTGGTTTTTCAGGCAAAAAGTCGTCTAAGGTATGGGCTGTAAAAACAAGTTTGGCTGAAAGTACTCGGTTAGGAATTTGTTTTTTTATAATTGAGATATTTGACCCATAAAATTTTGGAAGTTTTTCTAAAGTTTGCTGTGTTCCAGAAGCAAAAAAAGTGAATTTATCGTTTGGAGAAAGTTTTGGCATGCGTTTTAGTAACTCAAGCGTATAGCGTCCAACGCCTGAGTGCTGGTCTGTTGCCAGATGTCTAATGTCAATTGCGAGGTGCATGGAGGAGGTTTAAGAGGTGATGAAGGTTGTAGATATAATTGAAGATTTTTTACTTTTAATCATTTTTTCCACCTTTTATCATTTCTACCACTTTTTATAATAGCCCTAACACATTCCGGCGGTGTTCTTCCCATTTTTTTTGGACATAATCATTCATTTTTTTATGAAAGATTTTGGTTGAGAATTGTTGGGAGTGAGCTCGGATTTCCATGGGGTCAAACTTGGTGTGATCAAAATGAAGGACTGTGTTTGCTACCTCTTCCCAGGTTTGATTGTCAAAGAAAACTCCAGTTTTTCTATCAATCACTGTTTCAGTTGCTCCGCCTTTGCGGTAGGCGATAACTGGACGGCCGGCTGCCATTGATTCAACTGGGGTGATTCCAAAATCTTCTTCTTGAGGATGTAAAAAAGCAATGGCATTTTGGAAAAGGCGAGTTCGTTCCTCGTTTGATACTCGACCTAGGAATTGAATATTTTTCCCCGCGCGTCTTTGTAGGTCACCTTGGATTGGTCCGTCCCCAAAAACTTTTAGAGGTATGCCAAGCTTTGTGAAAGCATCAATTACTAGATCATAACGCTTGTAGGGAACCAGCCGACCGCCGATAAGATAATATTCCTTGGGATTTGATGTGACGGAAAATTGATCAGTCTCAACCGGCGGATGGATAACATCGCTTTCTCGGCGATAGTATTGTTTGATTCGTCGGGCAACTGTTTCAGAATTGGCAATAAAAAAATCCACACGATCGGCCGCTAGTCTGTCCCAGGTTCGTAGGTTGGACAAGATCGGTGGAAGTAATTTTTTTACTAATTTTGGAACTCGCAATTCCTCAACATAGCTATGTGTGTCAGACCAAAGATAGCGGGTCGGTGTGTGGCAATAGCAAATGTGAATTGCATCGTTTGATGGAATAATACCTTTGGAAAAAGCACTAGAGCTAGAGATAATTACATTAAAGTTTGTTAGATCATAGGCCTCGGTAGCAGTAGGCATTAAAGGCAAAAGCCAACGCGATCGACCTAAAGCTCCAGGAATTGATTGTAAAAAACTGGTGCGAATATCACGATGGCCAAAAACCGAGCCCATCACGGACTTGTCATACAAAAGTGTGTAGGTAGGGGCTTTTGGCCAAATATCTTGCATAGCCTCAAGCACCCGCTCCGCACCTCCGCTTTGGGTAAGGTGGTCATGAATAAGGGCAACCTTCATAGTACTAACTATTTAAGCACGGCAAGCCCGTTTTATCAAGGAAATAAAAAGGGGTCAGGTCTTTACTCGGAACACCTGTTCCGAGTAAAGACCTGACCCTAATTTTGTTAGTACGCGCCTTTGCCGAAGATTACGACAAGAGGAGTTTTGATAAGGATGATGATGTCCAACCAGGGGTTCCAGTTTTGGATGTAGTACATGTCTAGTTGAACTTCTTCGTCAAAGTCTAGGTCAGCCCTGCCTCCGACTTGGGCCATGCCGGTCATGCCTGGTTTGATGGTGAGCACTTGGCGTTGGCTTGGTTTGTAGTTGGCGACTTCTTCTGGCAGGTGTGGGCGCGGGCCGATTAAACTCATTTTTCCAAATAGGACCAGGTAAAGTTCAGGCAGTTCATCAATTGAGAGTTTGCGTACAATACGGCCAATGCGAGTGATTCGGGGATCATGTGTTAGCTTGAACAGTGGAGTTCCACCTCGTTCATTTCCGTATTTTTTAATAAATTCAGGATCAAATCTGTACTTATGTGCGTTCTTGATCATTGATCGGAGTTTGATGTGCCGATATTCTCGTCCACCCTGGCCAACTCGTTTATGAACAAAAAATATGTTCCCAGGTTGTTCAATAAACAGTGCAATGCTGGCGATCAGTAGGATTGGGAATGTTAGGATGATGAAGATTAACGAGAAAATAACATCAAATCCTCTTTTGAAAATTGCGCCCCAGCCATCAAGCGGGGTTTTTGGAACTTCAATGATTGGTTGACCGGCGAGGGTGTGCATGATCGGCTTGATTGCTCCGCTGGGAAATAAGGACGCAGAATAATAAAAGTTGACATGCTCAGTGTCAGAAAAAGTTTTGATCATTTGGATCTCTTTTTTATCAGCTTCTGGATTGGCCAGAAGAATACTATCAATTAGGCCTTTCTTTTTAAGCTCCAAGAGTTTTTGTCGGGAAGTGTCAGTAAAGTTGGCAATATGTTCAACAACTTCAAATCCAATCATGGGATATGCTTGGAAGTATGATCGCAGTGATTGGCCAGACTTTGTTTTACCGATAATCACAATTCGATTTAGCCCAATGCCAAAATGGCGTAATGATCTTTGTAGCATGCGTATTAAATATCTTTCGATTGATACAAAAACTATAGCTGATCCCCAAACTGCAAGCACAATAAAACGCGAGTCAAATAGCTCGCGGAAAAAGAAAGCAATGCCTAGAATGACAGCAATGCCAGTTGAACAAGCAAGGATAATGCGGATAAGTTCAGTTGCTAGTCGTACCTGACGAATTCCGTAAAGTCCAGAGAAGGCAAATATCAAAATCCAAACAAGGCCCATGATAAGCGCGATTTGTATGTAAGCATCAAATGAAAGATCAAAAGAAACTGGACGGAGTGATTTGATCATTGGAGTAAAACGAATCCAATAGGCAAAGCTAGCAGCACACACCAGAATCGTATAATCCAAGGGAACTAGGATAGCAGTGAAAAAAAGATTTACGCGTTTCATAGTGTTTTGATTATAGCGCAGAAGGTGGAAGGTAGAAAGTAGAATGTAGGGGGAAGACAGAACCCAGACTACAGAACCCAGAACCCAGCAGTACACAGTGCGCAGGAGTTAGAGCTTAGAGTAAAATTCTCTTCCGGAATAACCACCCCCGCCCTTCGCTCTGCAGAGCTTCGGAGCGGCACAGCTAGCCCCTCCTTAAAAAGGAAGGGAAATCGAGACTCGGTCTCTCCCCCTTTCACAAGGGGGAGTGGGAGGGGGTTAATTTAGTTTCCACTTTTCGGTAGGGCTAGGTTTGGCTTTGTTGGATGCAGGTCAAGGGGATTGAAAACAAAACACACCGCCGTGGCAGTGTGTTTTGTTTGTTCAGGAAGTTATAAGCCGAATTCTGTAACCCTTGTTCTTTCCTTGCGGAGTTTTGAAGGGCGATAATCATTTATCTAGAACCTATGTTGCCATAGGCTTCAAGCGAGCTACCTAATTTGCTCTTGCACCAGGATGGGTTTACCGCGTCATGGCGTCGCCGCCAGACGAAATGCGTAGCCCTGAAGGACACTGCATTACTTTTCACGTTTCTCCTTCGTAGCTCCATAAGAGCGAAGAAGGATAGTATTGTCTCTGTGGCATCCATCCGTCGCTCTGCAAGCAGAGTTATGGAGGATCCCGCCGAAGCGGGACTTTCCCTAGGTTTTATCAGACTGGCAGGAACAGATTTACCAGTTCCTTCCGTTCTGATGTATATCCTGGTCGCTGTTAGCGACATCCTTTTTTCTGTCTGCGTTACCGCAAACAGGGTGTTCGGACTTTCCTCATGACCTTACGGCCAAGCGATTATCACATTTCCTGAACAGTCGGAACAGTACCATGATTGGCGGAAAATGTCAATTGGGCGGATTTGGATGGGCGGATTTGGAGGCTGAGATAGAATGAATAAAAAAGCATTTTCCCCCGGAACGCAGGCGCGTTCCGGGGGAGGAGAGAACAGTGTGACGTTAGAAGTTTACGATGGCCGCGCTAGTCGCGTCAAAGCCCGCCTTTATGGCTGCTTGGACCTGGAGTTCCCGTCGCCTGCCCGCTTCTGCGGGCATTGCAGCACACAGTTGCATGATGTCCGTGGCCGTGGCCATGGCGACCATGACGCTCGGGGCGCAGATCGTGGCGCGGGCCACAGCCTTGAAGATTTTCTGCTTGCGGGGGTTGTTCACCGCGCAGATCTTGGCCAGGATGTCGGCCGTGTGATCCGCCACCTGGGTGGCGTGCTCGAGCGCATAGGCGTGAGCAACATCGTTGTGGTCGACGCGGTGGCCCAGCTCGGTGAGCTGGCGCTCGATGGCGATCAGGTTCTCGATGACCCGACGGAAGGCCTCGTCGCGGCTGTTCCAGTGCCGGATTGATCTGTGCAGCGCGGGGAACGACGGTCCCTCCTGGAAGGGGGGGTGCTGGCCGGGGACGGCCGGCGAATCGTCGAAGAAGCGGGGGAGGAGGCTCATGAGGGGGAAGCTCCATCATTGTGGTACTTGGTTTGTCTTGCACTACGCGAAGACTGCCCAATACTAGCAAGATTATGGGTTTATGTCAATCAATCGTCAAGGGTAAATAAAAAGACCTACATAGTCAGTAGGTCTTTTTGGTCTGGTAGGTCTTGTAGAAATTACAGGATTACGCCAATTTTCTTTTTTACTTCCTTTAGTTTTGCGTCAGCGACTTTTTTTGCACTGGCTGAGCCATTGTTGATAATTCTGGTCAATTCTTGTTTGTCGCCTAGAAGTTTTTTCATTTTGGTTTGGATAGGGAGTAGATATGAGCATAGGACTTCAGATAAGTTATCCTTGAGTTCTTTCATTCCTTTTTCTATATATTCATTGGCAATTTCATCAGCCGGTCGACCTGTGGCAAGGCTGAATATTGTGAGTAGGTTATATAGCCCTTCTCGGCTTTCATCAAAAGTAATGAGTTGTTGGGAGTCAGTGACTGCTGAACGGATTTTTTTATGAATTAAATCAGGGTCATCCATAAGTGAGATATAGCTTTTGGCACTGGCTGCACTTTTACTCATTTTTTTGTCAGGTTCAGTCAAAGATTTGAGTCGAGCTCCGTGTTTGCAAATGAGCGGATCTGGCACCACAAAAGTTTGACCATGGGATGAATTAAATCGTTGAGCTAAATCGCGCGCCAGTTCCAGATGTTGTTTTTGATCATGTCCAACCGGTACATTTTTAGCGTCATATAAAAGAATGTCAGCGGCCATTAAGATTGGATATGCAAACAGCCCTACTGAAACATTATCTTGTTTGTCTCCTGATTTATCCTTAAATTGAGTCATGCGTTTTGCTTCACCCATGTAGGCGATTGTTTCTAAGATCCAGGCAAGTTCAGTGTGAGCACTTATTTGTGATTGCTGAAACAAAACAGTTTTTGTTGGGTCAATGCCAACAGCAAGATAGGCGGCAGCGACAGTGAGAATACTTTCGTTAAGAGCATGGGCCTCGTGGGGGACTGTGATGGCATGATAGTCAGCAATCATCATGTATAGATCATTTTCCTTTTGCAACTCGAGTGCTGGAATAAGAGCGCCAAAAAGATTTCCGATATGAAGAACATTTGTAGGTTGAATTCCAGTTAGGACGCGCATAGGAAATGGGTCAGAATAAGAATAAGACATATAGGACTGATAGGACCTATATAATTGAACACTTTGATTATATCAGAAAATCAAAACCTGCGAGTAAATCGCAGGTTTTGTTTGGATTAGATTTGGATAACAACTGGAAGAATCATTGGTCGGCGCTGTGTTTTTTTAAACAAGTACTTTCCAACTGCATCACGAATTGTTGATTTTATATAATCACTATCAGCGGTTGATTCTGGATCTTGGTCGGAAATCGCCTTTTTAATCAATGAACGCGTTTCCTGTATAAGCTTTTGGTTATCTTTCATAAAGATAAATCCTCTGCTAATAATATCCGGATTTCCAATAATACCGCCGGTTTTTTTGTCGATTTGCACCACTGCGATGACCATGCCGTCTTCGGCAAGCATCTGGCGGTCGCGCAATACAACTTGTGAGACATCTCCTACACCCAGACCGTCTACAAACACATATTCTGTGTTTACTCTTTCGTCTGTTTTAACAACATGTCCTTGTCCGTTTCGGTCCGTAGATAATTGAATGACTTGACCATTGTCAGCGACAATAACATTTTGTTCTTTATAACCAAGGGAGTAGGCAACATTAGCGTTTTCACTTAAAAGCGTATAGTTTCCTTCGATTGGCATGTAATACTGAGGTTTTAACAAAGTAATAAGTAGTTTAATATCTTCCTTTTTCCCGTGTCCTCCAGCATGGACGTCCATGGTTTCAGAGTGAATAATCTTTGCGCCTTTGCGATACAATGTATCTTTGAGACGAGAGACAGACACTTCGTTACCAGGAACGATAGAGCTAGAGAAGATGACAGTATCACCCTTTTTGATGCGTATATTTTTATGCTCATCATTGGTGATGCGACTAAGGGCCGCGTTTTCTTCACCTTGAGCACCAGTACACATAATAAGGATTTTTTCATCTGGTTGTGAGTTTACTTTTTCAATTGGAATAAGAGTTCGATCACTGATGTGAATGAATCCTTTTTGGCGCGCGATCTCAACATTTGATTTCATGGACCGGCCATCAATTGCAACTTTTCTCCCAATTTGTTCTGATATTTCTAGAACTTGTTTAACACGAGAAAGTAGGGAAGCGAATGTTCCGATAATTACTCGGCCCTTTGCTTGTTCGATTATGTATCGTAATTCTTCGCCAATTACTTTTTCAGAAGTTTGTTGACCTTCTTTATTAGCATTGGTTGAATCACCCATTAAAAGAAGTATTCCTTGGTCACCCAATCTGGCCATTTTATGCAGGTCGCCAGGATTGTCGCCGGCAGGATGGAAGTCAAACTTCCAATCTCCTGAGTGAACGATCATCCCAGCTGGGGTTTCCACCACAACAGCAGCTGAGTCTGGAATGTTGTGATTCATGTGAATAAATGAGACTTTGAAAACTCCAAGTTGCAAAACTGTCTCAGGTGTTACCTCCTTAATGTTGATATTTGATTGAGGATAATCTTCCTGACGTTTTTTAATAATACCAGCACCAATTGGTAATGCGTAAACTGGAGGATTACCAATTTTTGGCACCAAGTGAGGAATACCACCGATGTGGTCATAGTGACCATGGGTGATAACTACTCCTCTAACATTTCTTTCTTTTCCCTTTAGATAGCTCATGTTTGGAATGATGTAATCAACTCCATGCATGTCTTCTTGAGGGAACTCAAGTCCCATGTCGATTAGAATAATATCGTTTTTGTACTCAATAAGCGTACAGTTTCGGCCAACTTCTTCTAGTCCGCCTAGGACGATTAGACGAACTTCTTCGCCAGCTTGACCCTTAAATGTTTGTACAACTGGTCTATGCTGTTGTGTTGGTCTAGGTTGCTGTGTTCTATTTTGTTGGAGCACAGGTTTTTGTTTATGCAATGGTCTTGGTGTTTGACTGTTTGCATTTTGTTTTGGCTGAAACGTTTTTCGTCTTGAATTACGTCTTGCCTGTGGTTGCTGTTTTTGAACCATAATTATCATTCGATGCTTTGCATCTATTAAAGAATTTTTAAAGAATAATCTTGCACTGAGCTTTACCTACAATGAGGCAATTTATGTACATGAAAAACAGAGGGTATCGTTTCCATGAACATGAAAAAGATACGGCTATTTTGCCTGTTTGTTATTTTGAAAAAAGTTTTGTAAAGGACTCACGAGTTTTAAGATCTAAAATATACCAGAAATACTAGTAATTGTCAAGTTTCCGGTTTCTACTCGGTAATAAGGGATTTGCGTGTTTTGATGTACCAAGTGTCGATTGAGCTAAAGCGGTCCGATGGCATGCTAATACGAACCACATCTGCATTTTTTATTGCGCTAGAAACAGCATAAGTATATTGAGGTTGATATAGGAAAATAGCTGGATAGTCTGCCAGAATTATCTCCTGTGCTTTTTCAAGTGCTTGCTCGCGTTCTTCGGTGGTGGTTGCAATTTGGATAGTTTCTAAAAGATCGTCAACATCATCATTTTCAAATTGGGCCAGATTTAAGCCAGATGCTCCGGTTTGTGAGGAATGCCAAAATGCATACGGGTCTAGATTTGTATCATATATTTCACCAGACAATAAAATATCGTAATCGTGGTTTTTTAATGTTGTACTTTGGAGTGTGGCTTGATCAATAGTTGATATTTCGACCTGGATGCCGAGCTCTTCCCATTGTGACTTCAAAAGATTTGCCACACTAATAAGCTCAGTCGAATCAATCGTGGTGATTGTTAGAGATAATACTGTTTCGTCTTTTGTTCTTAAACCTGTTTCTTGATTAACAACCCAGCCAGCTTCGTCAAGCATAACTGTTGCATATTTTTGATCAAAAATTACATCCCCAGCATCTTCTACAAATCCAGTTGTTCCTGGCAAGACAAAGCTTTCCATTTGTTTGGCATATCCGCCAAAAACTTCATCAATAATCTTTTCTTTATAGGTTGCAAAGCAAAGGGCTTTGCGAACAGCAACATCAGCTAAAATGTCTGAATGTTCAGGATTGAAAAATGCTGCCACATATTCATGCAGGCCGGCCTGCATTAGTGAAATACGGTCATCATTTTCGAATCGAGTTGCCTCACTTACTGGCAGATAGCTAATTCCTTCGATGTTGTGATTTTGTAAGGCCGATATTGCCGAATTAATATCTGGGTAAAACTTAAATGTAATACTTTCAATATACGGGCCATCTTGGTAATAATCATCAAATCTTTTTACTGTGTAAGTATGGATTTCACCTGTTTTGTTATCTTTCTCAAGCATTTCAAACATGTAAGGGCCCGATCCAATTGGTTTGATGTTTAAAGCAGTTAGCACGGCATTATTTGCAGTTATGTCCTGCCAAAGATGAGAAGGCAGTATGCCAACTGTTATTAGTTTAAGAAAATCTGGTGATTCTTTTTCAAGATCAAAGCGTACTGTTCGATCATCAACTTGGGACACGGCTACGCCAGTAAATGAAGTTGAAAGAGGACTGCGATATTGAGTATTTTGAATAGCATTGATTGTAAAAATCACATCATCAGCCAGTACTGGATCGCCATCATGCCATTTTGCATTCTCACGAATCACAAAAGTGTACTGTAAGTTGTCCTCTGAAATATTGTAGGACTCAGCCAAATCTTCGGTTATGCCAGTTGCTGGATCAAAACGCATTAGTCCACTGTATATTATTCGCGCCAAGTCTGAATCAACATCACTGGTGGTTGAATAAAGAGGATTTATAAGTTGTGGCGCGCCAATTACTCCCTCAGTATATGTGCCGCCAACAGCTGGTATGGTTTGTTGATTTGCTCCGATAATTGAAAGGATCATATAGGATCCTGACAAAATAATGGCTAGTAATGCAAATGAAGCGATAATTTTTTCTTTATGCGATAACAAGCTTGGAAAATAGCGAAGTTGTTTTGTTGAAGGAACTCGTCCACTTTGTTTTGCTTGAATAACCTGAGCCATGGCCAGGTGCTTTGAACCACTAGTATGTTTTTTTGCAAACAATGCTCGAAAAGGCGTTTGGAAACGCTTTAGCATATTTGAAAATTGTGATCGTAAATCAGGCATGTGATTGCCAAAAGGCAAGGGCCTTAGAACAAAACATTTAACAATGAAATCACGAAAAAGGCGATGGCTATTACAACAGTTGTAATGTGAAGTTTCTTTTCAACTCCACGGCGAGTAGTTTGTACATTGTCGCTTCCGCCAAAAACAGATCCCAAACCAGTGCTTCTTGATTGAATAAGTATTGTTCCAACAAGTAGAACTGATAGGACTAGTTGTATAATGTTTAATGTCATAATGAAGAAATCCTAGCAAATATAACCTTTTTCGTCAATGAGAATATTATATCACTGGATTGACATTTGAGCTAAAAAATGCTAACTTTTGATCTTGTTCCTTTTAATTTAAAGATTATATCTTGCACGAGATAAGCACCATGCACAGCATATTGATGTTGTTTAGGGTGCTTATCTCGTGTTGCGAGGTCAGCTGCCGGTTCCGAGCATTTCGGGCATTCAAGAAAAGGAGATGGTTCCGATGTCAACAACATTGGCCCCGTCAGTTCGTCACTACGACTCTAAGGGTCGCAAGTTCATGTCCATCTGCGAGCAAGCCTATGACAAGGCCGGCTTCACCGAGGAGGAGGCGCAATGTACCAACGACACTCCGGGTCTTGCCACACTGCTCGCCGAGTTCTTCGCTAGGGCACGCCTGCGGCAAGACTTCGCCAACGAGGAAGTCCCCTCGACCTTTGGCTACCATTCCGGTTATCAGGCTCCCAAGCCCATGGTCGAGCAGGTAGCCATCCTGAAGGCCCACTTCCCGGAGCTTGCCAATGCCACTTGGAGTCAGGAGGCGGAGCAGAAGGCGGAGCAG
>DMOG01000024.1 GCA_003453595.1 Candidatus Uhrbacteria bacterium | reverse complement strand
CCATGATTTGCGTATGATCCCTCCTTCCCAAGGAGGGGTCTGGGGTGGTTGCCTATTATTTACCCAAAAACCCCCACTTTTCCACTAAAACCAGCCACAAAAGCTAAGCTAGGGGTTGACAAAATCACTATTTTATGATACATTATCGGGTCGAAGCTTGAACAAAGCTCGGCCGGCAGAGACCCCAAAGGGCGCCTGCCGCGCCCCTTTCCAATCAGAAAACAAAGTCCACGCGCAGAGGTGTGCGTGGCAAAGGAAATGCAATGACCGAGCCCACCCCCATCCACGAGGAGGCCACCATGGCCGACCAGAACACCCCCGTCACCGCCAACCCCACCCTCGTGGTGGCGGAAGGCGACGAGACCGCCGCCACCGCGGAGGACGCCCCCGAGGCGCCCGCGCCCGCGACCGACACCGACACCGACACCGACACCAACACGAACGCCGAGGCCGAGGCCATCGCGGCCGAAGACAAGTTCTTCAGCGGCGAGGAGGACCCCAAGGCCAAGCCCGAGGATGAGAAGAAGGCCCCGGGGGACGAGCTCGACGCCATCGAGGCCCTCGCGGGCAAAGATGACGAGGAGCCGGCCCCGACCCCGGAAGAGGTCACCCCCACCGAGGCGCAGGCCGAGGTGGTGGAGGAGCCCACCGCGACCCAGCCCACCCCCGCCCCCGAGACCCACACCGAGGCTCAGGCCGAGGTGGTCGAGGAGGTCCCCGAACCCCCCGCCGAGGCCGTCCAGGCCGAGGTGGTCCCCAACCCCACCGAGGCGCAGGCCGAGGTGGTGGACACCCCCCCGGTGGTGCCCCCCGCCGCCAAGGCCCCCAAGGCCGAGGTGGTCCCCCCCGCCCGCCCGACCCCCCCGCGCGCCCGCCCCACCGCCCCCACCGCCCCGGTGGCCGCCGCGGTCGCTGCGGCGGCCGTGGACATCCTGATCGTGGCCCCCCGCGGCCCCGCCGGTCCCCAGGGACCGCAGGGTCCCGCCGGCAAGCCCCCGACCCCGACGCCCCCCGCGCCGGCGGTCATCACCCCCAACCCCCCGCCCCGGAAGTCCGGTCGCAAGACCGGCTGCCTGTGGCTGGCCCTCCTGGCCCTCGTGGCCCTGCTCGCCCTCGGCCTCCTGGGCCTGGGTGGCGGCATCGCCACCTGGTTCGCGACCCGCCCCGCCCCCGCCCCGACCCCCGTGGTCACCGCCCCCGTCATGGACGGCGGTGTGCTCAACGGCGCACTCATGTGCGCCGACGGGTGGAACGAGGGTTCGGTGGTCAACACCGGATCCCTGGTACACACCACGGTGCCCACGGGCATCGATGGCGTGTACCAGATCGTGGAGCTCCGCAACACCACGCAGGACGCCCAGGGGCGCTGCGTGGCCAACGGGGCCATCGTCCAGGCCAGCAACGTGCTGACCGCGGTGCGTGCGCACCCGGCCGGTACCGACATCTCGATGGGGGGTTACACCCTCGTCGGATTCGGCACCCAGCGGTTCTAGCCCGCTGGAGCACGAGGGCGCAACTACCTCATCTCGGCGAGTGTGAATGGTCCAACCCCATCGCACTCGCCAATCGTTCCTCACCCCTTACCCCCCAGATTCGTCTGGGGGTGTTCGCTTTTGACGGCTTTTTATATATTTGTATTCCACATGCCGTCATTCCGAGCGACCGAGCGTTTACGCGAGGAGTCGAGGAGTGCATTTCCCATCCCGACGATAGGAGGGATCTTCTTGAGAAGACCCTTCCTAACTTTAGGGTGGAATGGGTAGAAAAAAGGATTTAAAGGGTCGCAAGGGACGAGAGGGTTAATAAACAAAAAAGACCTATAGGTCTTATAAGACTTTTAGGTCTTGTTGTTTTAGAATTATCAACTAATTTGCGGGAATGGTTGCATGCCCAATATCTTACCTGCCTCTTCTTTGGTAATAACATCTTTATTTTGCAAAATCTCAACAAGCTCACAAAGCTTTGTATCCTCTTTGCGCATAAGTACAACCAGGTCGCCTTTAAAATCGGCAAGCTTGTCATCAAAAGCATCACGCAGCCTATGCTCTAAAGCACCAAGGTCTTGTTTTGTAGCTAATACCTCGAGATCTGATTTTCTTACAAAATCCTTAAGATCTTCTTTTGTAGCCATGTGATCACGCATAAATTCCATGATCTCATCAGTTGTTGTTTCGCCATTTACCATACAAAACCATTATATCACAATCAAAATCCCGCCTATCCCCAGTGTCTTGCGTTATTCCACATATTTTGATACTATTCTCACGCTAGAACTACGGGCTGGTAGTTCAATTGGTTAGAGCACTGCCCTGTCANNGGTCGCGACCGACGTGGCCCGCCACTCATGAAATTGCAGACACATAAAAAACTGCGATCTAGAAAGAGTGTGGGTCACAAAAGTCGTACCAACATGAATCAAAATAACCCTTCACGGGGTTGTTTTGTTATAATTGTAATCTATGAAATGGTGGTTTTTCTACATACCACAAAGCCAGAAGGATAAAAACTTCTTCTACAAAGACTCTTCAGACAATTTGCAATGTAGGCTCAATCAACACCATGCAGGATATGTACAATCAACAAAAGCATATAGACCGTTCAAACTCGTTTACTTCGAAGGATATAGAAACGAAGAATCTGCAAGATTGCGTGAAAAAAGAGTCAAGCAAAGTGGATCGATTTCCACGCCGCTTATCCGAAGGATAAAACAAGATATGAAGGATTTTTGATTTTCAGACACATGCGAACGATACGCTCGAACTTCTTATATAAATGACCAACCACCGGCTATAACGCCGGTGGTTGGTCATTTCCTCTTTCCCTTTTCTACTTTTAACTTTATACTTTTTCCTTTATACTATTCACATATGCCACCAACACCAATTAAAGAACAACAACTTGATGAGCTAATTCAAATTCGGGAAATGGTTGAAGAAATAAAAATAGATGTTGATAAACATGTTCATCCCTCTTTTTGGAAACACTTACTAAAAGAATTCACTGTTGGCATGATCAGAGGAATCGGACTGGTGATTGGAACTACGATTGTGGCCGGAATCATCATCTATGCTTTTCAGGCAGTAATCGATTGGTCTTCTGTGCAAAGCGATGTGATTGAATGGATTGGTCAAGTTATGAAGCAAGGCATAGAAAACGCCGTACCATCAGAAATATCGTCATTTCTTAGATAACAAAAACCCCTGAGGTCAAGTTTAACTCGGGGTTTTTTTGTTTAAATGTTTATTCTAAGGTCAGCGCTTGTTCCACCCCCCCCTTGTCCATTCAACAAGCTCAGGACACCCTAAGTAACATCTTCGATTTCCACTCCTTACGAAGGAGGGGACAGGGGAGGTTTTCATTTTTCTTCTCGTTTATCTCACAATCAACTGAACTTCACCTGACGGCAAAGCTGAAACATAGGCAACTTTGCTGTTCTTTTTTAACATCTTTTTATTTCGCAAAGCTCTTTCCATTCGCAGAATAAATGTTCCTGATGCGTCTGATAAGACTATTGGATAAACGCCAGCGCGCAAAATCATCTGTCTGGCAATATTCTCGTTGGCACAGGCCATAATAATCGGAACATTGGGACGAAATATATTGATACTTGATGCCATTGCTACAAACGAGGAAGAAGTGGCAATTAAACTAATCTGCTTATTTTCCGCCATCACATGTACTGTTCGGGCAATTGAAGCAGGCAAACCACTAACATCGTGCAATTGATAAAATGAAATATCATCAAAGCGCGATGCTTCAGCCTCATCGATAATCGCCGACATTGTTCTAACGCTAGTATATGGATACTCGCCAGTAGCAGTTTCAGCCGAAAGCATCACAGCATCAGTATGGTCAATGACCGCATTGGCAACATCAGAGGTTTCTGCTCGAGTTGCCCGCGGATTTTTTGTCATGGATTCCATCATGTGAGTGGCCACAATCACTGGCTTACCGGCCTGACGACAAATCTCCACCATATCCTTTTGGATAATTGGAACTTGCTCTGGCTTCATCTCAACTCCCAAGTCTCCCCGCGCAATCATAATTCCGTCTGACACTTCAACGATGGACTCAAAATGCTCAACCGCCTCAGCTCGCTCGATCTTGGCAATAATTTTTGCAGAAATTCTTCCCAGTGATCTACATTTGGCGTCAATAATGCGTCGCAACTTTCTAATATCATCTGCGCTAGTCACAAAAGAAAGCGCCACCCAATCAACCCCAATCTCTAGTCCGTAAAGCAAATCTTCTTTATCTTTGATCGTTAAAGCCGGAGCTGAAACAACTGAGTCTGGTAGGTTAATGCCTTTGTGCGACTCAACCAATCCCCCATCAACCACCTTGGCTGTAATAATTTTTCCCCGGACTGATTCAACCACAGTTTCAATAAAACCATCGTTAATAAATAAACGATGGCCTTTTTTTATATCTTTATGAATCTTATCATAAACAACTGGAAGAATGTCGTTATTTTTATACTCTTCTTGCCCTGATGCAAAACGAACCTTTTGTCCTTTTACCAATTCAATTCCCTGCTCTGGCATGATGCCAATACGAATTTTTGGACCCTGCAAATCTTGTAAAACTGCTATTGTTTCGTTTTCTTTTTTTGCAGCCTGACGAATATGCTTGAGAAGAACCTTATGATCCGCATAAGTTCCATGGGAAAAATTTAAACGCGCGACATCCATGCCAGCGCTTATCATACGGCACAACACAGTCAAAGATGACGATGCCGGACCAATGGTTGCCACGATTTTTGTTCGTCTTTTCATAGTTTGTGAATATTATACCACGAACTAAAATCGTTATCGACGCTTTTTTAGTAATTTCTGCAACTCTTCTTCAAATTTTTTCAAATCCTCAAATGAGTGATAGACAGACGCGAAACGAATATATGCAATCTTATCAAATGTTCTTAGGTGTTTCATTACAATCTCCCCCAGTCGAATACTTGTTATTTCACCTGATCTTTCTTTTTGAATATCGCGCTCAATTTTTTGAACTAAACTATGAAATTGAGCATCTGTAAATGGTCGTTTTTGCAAAGCTTGTTTCAAACCCTCAGTCAACTTTGATCGAGTATATGCCTCACGCCTGGTATCACGCTTGATAACTGTAATGTTTATCAAGTCGACCTCTTCAACAGTAGAAAATCGATAACCACAAGACGGCTTTTCACATTCTCGACGACGCCGAACACTAGACCCATCTGGCGCCAGCCTAGAGTCCACAACACGAGTAGATTTATTCCGACAAACCGGGCAGTGCATAGTATTGGAAGTATAAAGTATAAAGTATAAAGTGGAAAGTATGGGTTTATACAAAAGTGCCTTGTTTAGGCACCTTCGCTACTTTAAACTTTCTACTTTCCACTTTATACTTCCCATTCCTCTACATCATCTTCCGACGAATAAAAGCAGGGATCCCTAGATCTTCATCGTCTGATGAATCATCTCGAACAGGCTCTTGGTTGAATGAAACACTTTTTTGTTCAACTGGACGAGGAGCTGTTGATGGTCCATTACCAGATGAGACACGATGTTGTTCAAAAGGAGATTCCTTTTTTGGAGCCGAGTACATTCTATCTTCACGCTCTGGTGCTTTCCAGCTTCCCTTTGGACTTACTTCCATATCCCCAGCTAGTGTTGGAGCGTTGCGCTGTTTTCGATTATCAAATCCAGTGGCTACTACGGTAATGCGAACTTCATCAGTTAACGATTCATCAATGTTAGCTCCAAAGATCACCCGAGCATCGTCATCGGCTGACCCAGTGATTACTTTTGCTGCTTCCGCAACTTCGTACATTGATAAATCAGGACTGCCGGTGACTGTAAAAAGAATACCTTTGGCGCCATCGATGGAGAGTTCCAGCAACGGACTGGCAATGGCTGTTTTTGCTGCCTCAACTGCGCGGTTATCACCTGAAGCCGAACCAATTCCCATCAAGGCAGAACCTGCGTTTTGCATGATTGCTTTGACATCGGCAAAGTCAACATTGATAAGTCCTGGCAATGTGATGATTTCTGATATCCCCTGAACACCCTGTCGTAACACATCGTCAATGATAGCAAATGATTCAAGTAGAGATGTTTTTTTATCAATAATCTGTAAAATGCGATCGTTCGGGATTGTAATAATTGTATCAACATTCTCAGCCAATTCGTGGTAAGCATCGTCAGCAATGCGCTTGCGCTGAGCACCTTCAAATGAAAATGGTTTCGTCACAACCGCCACGGTTAAAGCACCGGCTTCGCGAGCAATTTTTGCAATCTCAGGAATTGCTCCACTGCCAGTTCCACCACCAAGGCCAGCCGTGAGAAAAACCATGTCTGTCCCAGCAATAATACTACGAACATCATTAGCGCTTTCCTCAGCCGCTCTTCTGCCTGTTTCTGGATTCATTCCAGCCCCAAGACCACGAGTAACTGTTTTGCCAATTGCCAATTTATCCTTGGCTAAGTTCTGATGCAATGCCTGCACATCAGTATTAATCGCAACAAAATTAACACCTTTTAGTTTCTCAACAATCATGCGGTTTAATGCAGCTCCACCTGCTCCGCCAATGCCAAAAACTTTTATCTTTGCAAATGTCTCTACTTCAGGTTTTACTTGTGCCATAGGATGAATACTTATTTTAATCATTGATTATATTGATGAACACATATTGTATTCAATTTGGCTAATCTATGACTATTTTTGTATTCACAACTTATCACAGAGACCGATACTCATAAAGAAGCGACTGTGGATAAGGTTGGGTTGGAAAAAGAAGTTAAAAGTAGAAAGTTTAAAGTATAAAGTAAGAATATGAGAGTTCGACAATTTGAACTTTACTCAAAAAGATAAAAATATACCCAAAAAACCTAAACCTAAACCTAAACTAAAAAGAACCAACAACAATTGGTTCTTTTTAGTTTATACTTTAAACTTTCCACTTTAAATTTTCCACTTTATACTTTCTACTCTTTATTTTCCATCTCCGATCCCCTACGGTATCAATGACTTCATCCATTTTCTTAACTGATCGGCTACTTGATCTACACCTTTAATCTTTAAAAATGAAAATCCTTTTCCATGAGCTGCTCTGATAGCAAAGCCCCAGAGAGTTAGCCCAACTGCTGTGGCATAGGCACAATCTTGGACTTCATCAATTACGCTTGAAACTCCGATCGGTTTGCCAATGGTGGCCGGCAATCTTAATATTCTTTTTGCCACATCAGCCATGCCCGGAAGGTGCATGCTAGCTCCTGTTAAAACAATACCGACTGGCAACATACCACTTCTATCGATCTTTCGAAGCTCATCATCAATGCTCTCAAATAGTTCTTCAGCTCTGGCTTCAATAATCTCAGCTACAAATCGTTCTTTTATCATTTCCTGCTCTGGTGAGCCAAAGTCAGAAAGCGGATACTGGGCTTTTCTATCAGCATCATCTGGAACAGCGTTTCCAATCTCAATTTTAGCCCGCTCGGCAACTTCCAATGATGTTCTTAGTCCAATAGCCAAGTCGTTTGTTATATGATCACCGCCGACTGGCAAAACAGCTGTGTGCAGAATATCGCCTTCTTCAAATACCACCAAGCTGGTGGTGGCGGCGCCAATATCCACTACGCATACTCCCAGCTCTTTTTGACGAGGTGTTAAAACCGCCTCAGCAGTAGCTAGTGGGGTAAAAACAAGATCATCAATGTTTAACCCAGTCCGGTAAATTGTTTTGGTAACATTTTTAATTTGTGAGGAAAGAGTTTGGATAATAACTGCATCAACTTCCAAACGCACACCGCTCATTCCAACTGGATCTTTAATCCCTTGCTGGCCATCAACAGTAAAGCTTTTTGGCACCACATGAAGGATTTCATAATTTGATGGGGTAGCCACAGTTCTAGCAGCCTCGATAACACGCTCAACATCATCTTCCTTGATTTCAGCATCAGCATGAGTTGATACTCCGATAACGCCATGGCTCTCTTGGACAAATATATTTTGCCCGGCAATGGAAACCCAAGCACTGTTTACTGCCAGTCCGGTCATCCGCTCAGCACGCTCCAATGCTTTGGAAACAGACGAAACAGCATCTTCCATGCTGGAAATAGCGCCTTTATGAACCCCTTCTGATGGAACTGAAACAGCTCCTGTGATATGTAATTGAGGTTTTCCTTGATCATCAGGCACAATCTGCCCAACAACAACCCTGATCGTGGACGACCCTATATCTAACCCTGTGATTATATCTTCTGCCATACAGTATTTTGCCTACGCATTTTACCTTATTACAAACTATTGGAAAAGACCGAACTCCTGCAAATAAGTCGCAAGATATGGCCATAAAATCATTGAAGCAATAATAGCAGCGACCAAAGCAGTAATAAGCACTGCCCCTGCCATCATATCTTTTACATCTTTAACAAGCTCATTTAGCCGAGGTTTAAGTCCGTCGCTTAATCGCTCAAATATGCTATTGATTACTTCTAAAACCAGGACAGCTCCGATAAGCAAAATAAGAACGATCTGTTCCCAAACTTCAAGCGGAAAAATAAAAATAATGGCCAGAACAACTATCGCTGCCAAAATCTGGATTCTGAAGCTATGCTCCCTTTTAATTACCTGACCAATACCTCGAAAAGCAAATTTTAAGCTTTTACAAAATCGTTTTGGTGAAATCATAGTAATAAATCAACTATTTTATCTTGTAGAGAAAACATTAGTTTATCCTGACCTGATTTTTCATGATCATAGCCAAGTACATGTAAAATCCCATGCACCAGCAAATCAACAACCTCTTTTAAAATACCTTCTTGCGCTTGACGCTTTGCCTGGTTGTAACAGATCGCCACATCACCAATGATGTCTTTTTGATCTGGGTATTCAAAGGAAAGCACATCTGTGATCGTGTCCTTGCCTCGATGCGTCCTGTTTAAACGCTGGATATGAGCCTCACTCACAAACGCCACTTCAATCACACCGTCTTTTTTCATGGGGACAGTTCCATTTACTGCTTCCTGAACATGCATAATTAAATCTTTTGGAAGCTTTTGCTCGTCCTTGAGAACCGATTGTTCAACATTTATAGTTATCATGGCATGATTGTAAAACTATTGATCATCATCTGGAATGTTTGCATGTAAACAATCTCTTTTTCATCTGCTAAATCATACCAAAAAGTGAAAACTTGATCGTCGGCGATAACATAGGCAATCCGCTCGTCAGAACTTTGATAAGCAATATATCCTTCTTTGGTTAGAGTTGTTTCCAAATAACCAAACGATGCCCTGTCACTTTCTTCCTGTTTATACCAACTTTCAAAATCTTGCTCTCCAAGTGCTGATATTGTCAGTCTGATGGTAGCGGTTGAATTTGTGCGGAAAATCACTTCACCAGTTGAATCAAAATCAGAATTAACCATACCAGCAACAGTCCATTGACTTGGATATGTTAGTTCGTAGAAGCCATCTGCTGACAGATATTGCTTCACAGCGCCAGTATCTAAAAGTGTTTGAGGAGAAACTCCCAGTGGACTATAGCGATGGAATACCTCATTTCCATCCAAAAATGTATCTCTGTCTGTATCTGGATCGCGTGGGTTTGTGCCATACATTGTTTCTTCAATGTCGGTTAAACCATCGCTATCAATATCTTTCCCGGGTCTTATCTCCTCCACTACCGGCTCAATAACAATAACTGGATCTTCAACCGGGTCTTCAATAACAATATCTTGTTTTTTATTCATGTTTGAAATGGCAAAGTAACCAACAACACTGATTGTTGAAACAAGAATCAGTCCAACAATGCCAAGAATCCACGGAATTTTTGAATGTTTTTTTACAGGAGCTATTGCCTTTGGCTTCATCTGTACAGCTGGTTTTGGGACCTCAACTTTTGCTACTGGTTTTGGCAAAACAATTGGCGCTGGTTTTTTTTCTTCTTTGGCAATAATGTTTTTTTCCTTAAAAGCTTTAGGCATGACATGGACCACAAAATCACTAGAAGCTGAGGCATCTTTTTTTGGTTGACTAATTTTTTGTGCTTCTTCAAACATAGTTATTTTTGACACAATTTAGAACCCAGATGTGCCCTTTGTAGCTTAGTGGGCGAAGAAGGGGTGATGACCAGCCTGTACATATAACCCAATTGAACATTTTGATTTTTTATCAACTATTTTGGCAACTCAAACAGTTTTCCTTCTCCGTTAGGATTATAGCCGGCAGCTACTTCTTGCCCATCTAAGAAACTATCACCATCTGTATCAGCGCTAAATGGATCTGTTCCATAAACTTGAACTTCTTCACGATCCCCAAGCCCGTCTGCGTCGGTGTCTACATTTTCTAGATCTGTACCAGCAATAGCTTCTTGTGCATCTGTCAGCCCGTCGCCGTCAGTATCCAAATCATCAGAGACAACATCAACCGGCTCTTCTACTGGTTCCACAACTGGAACTTCTTCATCATCAATAACGATATTATCTGGATTTGGATTTATCATTCCAGTGTCATCGACCGCCCCTGGAGTCTGAGTCATCATTCTAAAAGCTATATAACCAGCAGATCCGATAATTCCCAAAGCTATAAGCACAATCGCGACCACTTTGATAACTCCGAAAAACGAAGATGATGAAGGTGATGTTGACTGGGTTGGGGCAACTGGAGCTGGTTGTGGCGACATTTGCGGAGTTGGTGTGGCAACAGGAGTAGGAGTTAAAGCAGGAGCTGGGATTTCTGATGCTGGCGCTGGAGTAACTTGGCCAACCGGTAAATTCCCAGGCACGCCAGGAGCGTCATCAAAAATATCTTCTACGCCCGCTTGTGGCTGCGGATCTTGTTTTGGCATTTGATCATCAAACATAGGATATTGATAAGTAAAAAGTTTAAAGTAGAAAGTTTAAAGATTAAAGTATAAGGGATTAAACTGGATCCTTTGCTCCTCGCTCTGCTGTGTCGCTTAGAATGGCTGATTGTAGAATATAGCTATCCGCATAGAGCCATTTTACCTTAATGGGTCGTATCCTCCAACAACCTCAACTCCATCCAAATATCCGTCGCCGTCAGTATCGGGGTTAAGCGGGTCGGTAAAATATACACGCAATTCTTCCCCATCCATTAATCCATCATCATCTGAATCTGAATCATAATCACTAGTTCCTTGATACTCCTCTTCATCGGCACCGACGCTGTCAAAATCTCTGTCACCGCCATCAACTCGCTGCTCACAATAGATCTTCAATTCTTCGTCAATTATCTGTGCACAAACATCTGGATCACGCGTTGTAATTGCCAAATCCAGGATTGAGCCAAAGGCACACTGATCCTGGGTAATTGCTGGGTGATCGCAGACTCCATTTAAAACAGAATTTAAAATCCAGGCATTTTGACACGATACCCTGCCTTCCTCACTGCTAAAGTCTTGGCAGGCATCATAGCCATCTTCATAAGTTAAGGTCAGAGTTAAAATTGCATCATTGCAGGCAGATTTTAATTCTTGATCCCCAACTTTTTGACAATCAGTAATATTGTTTGATGTTAACGCTGCCAAAACAATACAAGAATCAACTGCTTGACCCTCAAGCTCGTTGCAATATTTAACATTACCTGTTTGTTGAGCAAGACGGGGTCCAGCACTTTGGATGCAACCTTGGATGTCTTTTTCATTTTGACATGCCTCAATATACAGCTCGGTGGCGCTTTGAATCTCTTGACTATCACTGGAATAAAAGAACTTTATCAAGCTATACATGCCAAAAATAATAAGGACAATAACAATCAAAGCCCCGGCAATCAAAAGCACTGGTTTGAGTTTTGGTAGCATGCGTTCTTTCCAGGTTGGCACGCGCTCACCCTGATTATCCACATCATACCAATCAACTTGGTTTTCATTAAAAGATTCTGGCATAGGCTACTGTGTACACATGTTAAGAGTGATGTTACTCAAGTTTATTGTTCCACTACCACTAAACGAGGTACGCAAGGTTACGGTTTGCTCACTACTTGTACAGGCAAAAGTGCTTGGAATATCAATGGATAGATTTGATCCCGGAGCCACAGTGGTTGATTCTGTTTGTCCTGCAAAAGTGGTGGAAATGGTAATGTTCAAAATTGAATTAACAATTTCTTGATACATTTCCTGCAAACCAGCCGCATCAGTCGCATCATAAGCATAGGTGATTCCATCCTCAGGAACTACACAAATATGATTTCCTTCTGCCTGCATACCACTGCAACTTCCACTTACGCTGGTACAATCCATATCTGACCAGCGTTGCATTTGAGTAATATCACAAGGCGTAGCTGTTAGAACAGCAGTGTAGACATGAACGCCTTGGGCCTTAATATCATCAATTTCATTACTAACCGCATGCATATAACTTGAGGCAGTAAGAGTAGTTGACCCGAACGCAGGTACTGGCAATCCGATATCTGACCACTGCAAACTTGAATAATCACGGTTATAAATGTTTCCATCAGTGAAAATCACTAAGTACTCTTCATCAGCAGATCCTGAAAATCCACTCATAGCATCTTCGATAGATTGATAAATCGGAGTTCCGTTTACGCCTCCGGTCACCAATCCGCTGGTAATACTTAATTTTATTGCTTCCTCAGATAAGTCTGGTGACATCATTAAGAAAGTTTTATCGTCAGCTGATGTAGTTGAATAATCATGCAATCCTGCAATATAGGCCCAACCAATTTTCATGGTTGCACCTGTGCCATCATAAGAGTCAAAAAGTGTAGTAATTGCTTCATCCACTGCTGACTGCAAAACACCAATACGCGTATCTCCAGTACTACATGATGATGAACCATCGATACAATCTGCCATGGAGTTTGATCTGTCCAAAACAAGCATAATCTCCACATTTGGATAATTACGATCATCTTCGTTAATTGTCATTCTCAAGCCACTAGCAACCGAACAGGCAGGGACATAAAGACTTGAGGAATTTCCAGCGCTTAAAATTGTACTGGCATAACCATAAGGTGAAATATCAGCCGAGTATGATCGACTAGCGCCTAACATGTTTGTTTTGATCATTAATCTTTGAGCTGTGTAGCTAAACGGACACATTGATCCACAAGACACACTACAAACTGGAAGTTCACAAGTTCCGCCAAAAATTGCGCATGGATCTATGGCGGATATCGTAGGCATGACACAATTTTCTCCGTTTGCACTACCGCCATTACAAACACCTACTTGTAAACAAGTACTACCATCAACAACAGCGCCATATGAATCACATGTGCCACCAACTTCATACGATCCGACTAGAGAAACATAATGAGAAGGCACATAGTGGTAAGGCACATCACTGCCGTCACAGACTTCTGCACCATTAATTACACTATCTCCACAAAAATCTCCTGAAGTAGAAACAGCTTTGCAAAGCTCATTACAATATGAACAAGTCGATCCATAGCTAGCAGTACACAAAACTCCATTATTTGCTCCTTCATCACACTGCTCTTCTCCGGCATAAAGGTACCCGTCGCCACAAACATTTTCGGTACACTCAACAGTACAAGAATCAGAAGAATCATCATTACCATCATCACACTCTTCCCCATCATCGACTGTGCCATCTCCACAAGATCCTGGAGCTTTACAAGCAATGTTTTCCCAATCCTCCTGCCAAGTACAGTCAGAATCATCACATGTTCGGGTTCTAGTTGTTTGATAAGCATAAGTTGAACATATTCCGCCAGTGCCACAAGAAGAATCTGTTGTACATGGCAATCCAATATTATCAGCCACGCCATCAACGCAAACTGTGGTGTATGGACAGTTATCTGTAGCTACTGTGCCGCCACATGTCCCAGTACGACCCCAGATATTTACACAATCAGTATCAACACTACATTTTTTATCATCATCTGATGAACCAACGCTACAAAGTGTTTCATCGTAAGAATCTGTATTACCATCACATTCTTCTGCGTCATCAACATCTATGTCTCCACAATATGGGCCGGGTCCAGCGCAATCCCAAGCACAAGTATTTGCTTGGGCTAAATCATAAACGCCATTTAAAAGTGAACATGTGCCTCCGCCATAAGCGGCTCCACTTGGAGTTCCTGTTGATCCACAATCACATAATTCCCCACCAGCAAGTGATCCGTCACCGCAATAAACTCGATCTGCATCACTACAATCTGCTCCGCAAAATCCATATCGGCCATTAAATGATCCGTCGTCACAATCTTCACCAGTTTCAATTATTCCGTTTCCGCAACTAATAGGAGAACAGGTTGCAGTTGATGTTGTTTCAAATGCCAAACAGGTTGAATTACAAGTTGTTACATAATATCCACTTAATCCAGATGACGAAGTGCAAGCGCTACCAACTCCGGTATCATCAACCTCGCAGTATTCGCCACTACCCACAATACCGTCACCACAAGTGTCAGACACTCCCCAAACAGTTGTGCCATCACAAAATGCTGGTCCATTTTCAAATCCATTACCAGTTCCTTGAGCACCAATTATAATATTGCGCGTATCAGAAGTATTTTGATCAATATCAGAAGCCCATGAGCCATTTCTAAACTCAAGCTCAGCCCCTAGTTCAAAGCCTGACGAACCAAGCGCACGATAATGATAAGTATATGATTGGGCTGGACAAACATAAGCACCAGTTGTTTGATTAACGCAAGTTGTGGCGTCATATGACGCGTATAATCCTGTTCCACATCTAACATATTGATTCAATGGATCTTGAGCAATATCTTCTCCAATTTCTGATGATAAAACCTCGTCCCACGAGCTCCAGACACTAGAATCCATTGACCTAACATAAGTTCCTGATTCAAGCTGGGCTGTGGCAGATGGGACTAGAGACGCAATATCTGTTATATCAGTAAGTCGCTTAATGTCGCGCTCCAACTTCAACTTGTCCGAAGAGCATGTCCACCCATTTTGGCAATCAAAATCAGATGCGCATGTTCCAGAATATGATCCACCGACTGGATCATAGCAAAGGGCTATGTCTCGAACATTGGTAATAAAGGAAATGTTATCTAATAGTTGATTGAAAATATCAACCGTATCCAAATCAGCGCCCAGGTTATAAGATAAAATCAAAATGTTTGGATAAATAGATCCAACCCAATAGTTTGGCACAGAAACATAAACCGATCGGCCGTCTTGAATTGCACTAAATCCATCGATTGTCATCTCTGTTGGAGATCCAGAAAATCCATTTGCATAATACCAAGAGAGAGGGCTGAGATATTGTTCATTCATCACAATGCGAACTCCAATGGCGTCCCCAGTGGCATATTCGTTGTCATATATATTTAAGAAGTATTCTTTTAATATCTCGTCTGTTCCTCGATCTTTTCCAGCCACAACTCGCAGTTCTGGATAGTCATCAGATGTCAAAGCATCGTCACCATTATCACGACAATAGTACATTGAAAAATTCATCCAGCCACGACCACGGGTTGCAGAAGTATTTACTCCAGGATATAAACCATCAACATTATCTTCAAATGGGAAATAGCTTAGAGCTGGCCATGGATTTTCACAAACAAGCGCAGTTAATTGGGCGCTACCAGAAACATTAAACGCTTCACAAACTTCTTCGTCAGGACAGTCGCTGTCAGTTAAGCAAGTACGCGAAGAAGTAGATGAACAAGTAAATGACTCACCTGAACTATCAGTCGTGACTACAGCTGAAGTGACAATCACTGCTTCTCCACTATTTCCAACCGCAGAATATATAACCTCTGCCTGGGGCACAATGCCAGTTGTTTGACTAACCTGTTGGATGAATTCTTCACTTGTGTCATCTGATGACCAGCTTGTCCAACCCCATTCATATATTCCAGAGATTGGTTCTAGTGATTGCTCTGATCCAGTATCATAAGAATATGCAGATGCAGTAAAGATGTGCTGCTCACTAGTTTGAGTAAACAAATTTGGACTATCTGAATTTGAATCTTCAATTTCCACAGCATCCAGTCCGCAGATATCACTGTAAGTGGTAAAACTCTGACTTGCATCCCCATCCATTGCTACTAAGTAGTATGATAAAACGCCTGTTTTTGTACTGTCTCCCAATGTGTCTCCCAAAACATGAATTGTGTAACTTGCGTTTGGTTCAAGTAATGTACTGTAATGGAAACTTACTTTGTATGTTCCGTCTGTTGTCTGCACCTGAGAGACTGAGTCGATTGGAATAATACAATCACCAGTAGTTTGGGCGTTTACAAATGGGGCAATAATTCTGCGCACAAAAGTTGCGACACGAGTCCACCATGATGAACTCGTTGTGCTAGCAACAGTGTGTGCGCTTGGACAACTATCACCAGAACCAAGATTTAACTGCAAATAAACATTATTAGTAAAACTCGCCAGGTTCATTTTTGTATTAAAGAGTCCATAAATCTCCGCATTTCGACAAGCCTGTGAACCATTTGGGAACAAGGATGGATCTGGTCGTTCCATACAACACTTGCTGTCTGCCACTCCATAGCCGGCCTGACAATCATCATCATTTTCTGCTACACAAGAAAGATAAAGTGAAGTTGAGGCATCGAGTGAACCATATGAAACCTCAATGGTTGAAGTTGCGCGTTGAGTATCAACATCAATCAACTCCACGGCTGAATCAAGAATTTGTGCCACCTGCACTGGATCCTGCGCGTCATCTGGTCCGGCTCCGTATAAACTATCTTCACAAGCTGCCAATTCTCCGGTTCCTTGCGTGCCGTCTCCACAAACTGAAACACTTGAATATAAAACTGATGATCCAGCTAATAAACAATCTGCTGTACATCCTTGAGTGCCATCGCACTCTTCACCTGCTCCGCTGGAGCTCACTTCTACAATTCTATTTCCACAATCTCCATAGCTACCACTGCCACCTTCTTTCAAACATGAAGACGAACAGCCATCACCATTAACTAGATTACCGTCATCACAAGTCTCATACGGCACATCAATTGTGCTATCACCACATTGAGCCAGAATCTCTGTGATTGCAGTTGAACCTTCATTTAAACAAATGGCTGAACAACCATCGCCTGATGTTGCATTGCCATCATCACACTCTTCTCCACCCCATAAATACTCGTGGGCAATATCTCCATTTCCACAAGTTGCCCCGACAGCGCGTGATCCTTCGTTTAAACAAATTGACGAACAACCATCGCCATCCACAACTGCCCCATCATCACATTCTTCATGTAAATCCACATCTCCGTCACCACAACAAGCTGATGAAGTTGCATCACAAGTTACAGATCCAAGAGCACAATCAGCGCTAGTTGAACAATTAGTTAATGAAATTGAACAAATACCAGTTAGAGTTTCAGTATCAGTAATATCACAAGTTTCCTGACACCCAGTGTCAGATGCACAAGCCGTGCTAGTGCCTGTACATGTGTATGAACAAGCTTCTGTCCCCTCGTTTAAACACCTTGATGAACATCCATCTCCATCTGCCACATTTCCGTCTTCACAGTCTTCTCCGATGTCTGTAATCCAATCTCCACAAATAGCATCATAGGCAGAAGAGCCCTGAGCTAAACACGAGGCCGTGCAACCGGCTGGAACTGAGGACTGCCCAACATCTAAAAGACTACCAGCAATGGTTATCCACTCAGATACATCTGCATCATCCACAATCGGAGTTGTCCATTGCCAATCATAGCCATAGGCATTTAATTCCTGCCCAGCCACTGAACATTGATCCGGACTACCATATGCTGAAATTTCATAAGGTTGAGTTTCACCAACTGCATTAAGTAAAATATTTTCCGGTGAGAGTACAATTCGATTAACAGAGCAAAGTGAATCATCATCACTGGTACCAAAAGTCCAGGAGAAATCATCTCCATAATTTGTGCGAGTCAAAGCCACTCCGCTTTGTGACACTACCAATCCAGACAGAACAACACGATAAAAAGATGATGGGTTAAGCTCACCGGTGTAAGCTAAATCAACAATGTCCAAAGTCACTTCAGCACATCCATCCACTAGACTACAATGGGCAATTGTATCAATCGGAGATAAAGTTACACACAGTTCATTGGCACATGAATATAATTGAACCGATCCAATGTCTTCAATTGAGGAATCCATGACTGTGTTAAAGGATAAACTAACCTGACCATTTACACAGGCACTATCGCAATCTGGTGCATAATTGGAAACATACGGATCTGTAAAATCAACAATTACAGTTGCTTCGCCTTCTGTTCTGCTAGCCAATTCCTGGGCTGAAAGTGTTGTTGTTCCTTCAAACAATGCTTCTGCTTGCGCACAATAACTTTCCGAAATATCTTCACAGCTATTAATACGAATATAGGAAGATGGATCAGTATCCCAATCCCAAATGTAATCTGTAGGATCTAGAACCTGACAGGAAGTAACGGGCAGTGCATTAAATTCAGAATAATATCCGCTTTCTGAAATTGTGTCTGAATATGGACTTACAATCACATCTTCAACATCACAATTAACTGAGCTAGCAGAAGTTGTAAAAGTCCAAGAAACATCATTGTCAAGATTAATACCATCAACTGATGCTATATCGCTAGTTATAACAACCTTATAGGTTGTACTGGTTTTCCATTCTCCGCTTGAATAACTTGAGTCAGCAGTCCAGATAAATGAAGTTTGCGATGTACTAGAGCTAACAACAACACTATCAGCCGGCACAAGCGCATCCTCATCTTCACGACAGCTCGTACCATCACATTCATAAACCAAAATCGATGAAGTGTTTAAAGTTGATTCATTAATTAATGTATTAAAAGTTCCTCGTAAAATTGAGTTTGTACAAGCCTCGCGAGTAAATGCACTATTTGGCACTGCGCTAATAACCGTGCTTGAGCAAGCGATTATCAACTCTGGAGTTATTGGAATGGCACCAGTGGAAAATGTCCAAGCATAACCACCATTAACTGTCGTGGCAGTCACATCAGTGGCAGTTCCAACCTCAAAATTAACAGTGTTGCTATCTATTCCGCCAGCAGAAGTCACAGTTACCGGACCGGTCTGGGTTGAACTTGGAACAGTTGTTTCAATGGATGAATCTCCCCAATCACCAGTGGCAACGGTCGCGCTTACTCCATTATAAAAATTAACAGATCCTCTTGACGAACCAAAATTATCTCCATAAATAACCACCGCGTCATCCACCTCGCCTATATCTGGATCAATGGCACAGATTCCTGGAGTTGGATCATCAGCATTAACAGTAAATGAAGTTACTTCTGAATCAACTCCCAATTGAGTAGTAATATAGAGTTGATGCTCTGACTCATTGATTGCTACTCCATTTGTATATTGAGCTGGAACAATGATTGTAATTTGGTCTACTGACCAAAAACTATCAGCACAAGCGCTTGGGAAGTCAATACTTCCCGCAGCAGAATAACCAGAAACAGGATCATAAAACCAAACACTACCAATACCTGATCCAAAATTTGTTCCAGAAATTGTTACATATTGACCTACACCGCCTTCGTTTGGACTTAATGAATATATAGTTGGTAAATCTTCATCACTATATTCAACACCAAAGCTAACTGTATTGGACGATATTCCATTAACAGATACAGAGACATCCACATAATCCCCGGATGTAAGTACTGGCACTGTCATGGCCACAGCCGTATCTGACCAAGAGGAATAACTTCCAGCTGATCTGGAATCAAAAGTTATGAATGATGAACCTTGGGTTGAACCAAAATTAAATCCCGATGCTGTCACGCTGTCCCCTACCTGAGCAGTTGATGGTGAGATTTGACAAAGATTTGGTCGCTCTGTGTCATTAACATCAAAGTCTGAAATTAATATTCCAAAATCATCATCAGTGCTGTCTGATGTTCCTGTCGAAGTTGTGACAGTAATTGGTCCGTCGCCGGCGCCCTCTGGCACTTCAACAATAATTTGTGTTTGGCTCCAATCATCAACACATGATGGAATGGGTGCGGTCATTGCTCCACCGGCACCGTCAGAAAATGTGACTGTGCCTGATGAACGAAAACCTTCACCAGCAATTGTAACAAATGTACCCACCGCGCCATTTGCAGGAGAAATGCTTTCAATCTCTGGATAGGAAATGCAAGAACCTAATTCACAAACACCACTAGAACATTCAATCGATTCTGTGCAAGCCGAGCCGTCACAGGCTCCACAACTTCCTCCACAATCAACTGCTGTTTCGTCTCCACTTATAGTTCCATCAAAACAAAAGGCTGGCAAAGCTAAAACCCGGATACTATCATTGTCTTCATTGCCAGCTATATCAGTAACGGTTATGTCAACGCTATATCGTGTTCCATCTGACAATCCATCTGTATACCAAACACTTTCAATCGTGACATCTGATAAATCTGATCCAGAGGCAGCCACAGAATCAAACCATGTTTCATTACCATAAAACTCTGCAGTTGATACTTCACTATCATCAGTGGCATCAACCTGTACAAGCGTAAAACTATCAACTGGAATACTTGCACCATTGTCAGGATAAGAAATCAAGGCAACCGGGTCATCAACATCAACTAAATCTCCAGTAGTAAATGTTGATGTACAGCTAGCAGAAGAACAAAGAAGAGAAACGCCAGTTGTACTTTCAATACCGGAATCAACTGTCACTGTGTACTGAGTATATGAATCAAAACAAAATCGATCTTCATTAGGTGCCGGGCAAGCTGTTGTTGGAGTAAATGAAATTCTATTTCCCCAAACAGCCAATGTGCCATCAATAACATCGCCAGAAACAATATTAGTAATTACCACATTCCCCTCAACACTTATTTGGTCAATTTGTCGACTAAATGTAATTCTGGGAACAACATTGCGAATTGATACCTCGCCCTCTGGTGAAAAAGATGAAACAGCAAAAGAAGCGACCGATCCACCACCCAATCCTGACGAGCTGCCCGAACCAGATCCTGACCCTGTTCCAGTGCCAGTACCCGATCCAACAGTCAGCGCATTGATAACAAATGAAGTAATAGCAAAAGAAATTAAAATAATAATCAAACCAATAACTGCGTTTATCATTATTCCTTTAGCTTTATCAACTTTTGCCGAGTCTCCACCAGCTGTCATCCAAACAAATCCACCATAAAGAACGAGAATCAAAGCAATCACTCCTAACACTGATAAAAATGTACTGATTATATTGCCAATGGTCACGGTTAAACTCTGATCACTCAATCCTGATTCTAATCCAACATCTTCTAAAGATGTATCAATCTGTGCATGCACAGATTGCATTGGCAAGAGAATACCGCTCGCAATTGTAAGGACAAGTGCTAAGCTACTTAAGAAAAGAGAAATTTTTGCAAGCAATTTCATAAGCTAAAAAAGTGAACAGGCAGTCGCAGACGCGAGGCCATTACAACAAAATGGATATGTAGCTGTTGTACCGCACGATCCTCCTGATGCGTCTGGTCCTTCCCCTGGAACAAAACAATTTTGATATTGATTCCTAACTCCCTTGGTCACATCGGTTGCGTATAAATATATTGTGCCTTCATCCTCGCTGTCAGCACTTTCTAAAAACACGCCATGACTAATTTCGATTTGCGACATGGTTGCAGTGCCACCACTATCTGCCACATCCGCTCCGGTTGCGTCTAATGAATTAACTAAAATCCGATACCACATTTCATGGATTGGATCTGGCGTTAAGCTAATAAACGAACTTGTTAAAGTTGATGTCATCATTAACCCATCAAAGGTAATCAACACCTCTTGATCTAATGCCACATCTTCTTCTGAAATATTTGGCGAGATACTGGAAATTACCGGAGCTGTCAAAACAATGTCATTGGTAGTATTAAACGACCAGGTGTGATCATCGCCAGCTACGCCGTCTTCATTACCGTCTAATGAGTTTCCAGCTAAATCAGCCACACCATCATATGGAAAATCTGCTTGTGGTGGTTCAGATCCAGTAGTTGCTGCTTGCACAAGCACAGAAACTACCTGCGCACCCGGTAAACAATAAATTGTTTCTCCGCAAGAATTTGTTCCGCAGGCATCATTTGAAATAAATGTAATTGTTCTATAACCATTACTAATCTCGTAGGAACCGGCCACAGGTATACTATCTATGCCAAAGGTTTGAATATTTGAAAATCCAGATGCGCCCTCACGAATTCCCGATGCGCTAGTAGGATCAACTGCTTCAGAAAATGTAACTTCAACAATAATATTTCTCGCATAAGTTCCAGATGCTGCCGGTACAACACTAGAAACTGTTGGTGGGGTTAAATCAATTTCTGTTCCCACTTCAAAAGACCATTCATAGCCTCCGTTATTCAAAACTGATTCACCATCAGCAGATTCAATTCTGTCATCGAGTACAACAGTGTATGAAGTATTTTCTGTGGCTGATCCTAAAAGTGGTGGATCAAATACAAATGTTTTTAAGTCGTCTGTAAAACTCACCCCTACTTCTGTTGCATCGAAAGCCGAACCTTCACCTTGAGCAGTTGAATAAATGGTAATTCGACTTGTGTTCAAATCAGTGGCCACGGTGTCATCTGTTACATCTTGCGGAGTCCCAGCCGTACTATAACCGTCAATAAATGATTCAATATCCATTGCCTCTTTAAATGTGACAAAAATTCTTGTATTGCGAGCAATGTCAGTGGCATTACGGGCAGGGTAATGGTCTTGCAATCCACCTGCACCCAATGAACCAGATAATCGTTCAATAGAAACTGAACTTGAAGATGCTGACGAACTTCCACTCTGACCACCAGCTTCGGTTAGTGCATTTACAATAAATGATGTGATCGCATATGAACTAAGGACAATAATCAAACCAATAACCGCATCAATAAGAATATCTCTGGCTTTTTTTGTTTGTTCAGCATCGCCTTGGGCTGTCATCCAAAGATAACCAGCGTAAAGAACTAGAATCAATAAAACAACCCCCAGAACACTAAGAAAAATATGAATTATATTTCCGATCATTGTTGGTAAGTCTGTTTGTGACAGCCCGGCGGTTGCGGCCACATCTTCCGCACTGCCGGCAACCTGAGCAAAGACAGGAGTTAAGTCAAAAACAAAAAGCACCGACACAAAACACGCGGCGCTGATAAGCAACAATGTCGCTCTTCTCAAAAGCGTTTTTTCTATATTCACATGCATGGGTTTAGTTCATAAGTATTATATCGTATTTCGACCAACTTTTGCACAAAGTGTGTGGACAGAAAATTAAAACCGCCCATTTCTCGCTCTGCTCGAAATGGGCGGTCTATTCTTTTTTTACTTTAATCTTTTAACTTTCTACTGCAATTCTACTCTTGTCTTCATCCCTGTTGAAACTGTGATGTCTAACAAGCCTGTTACATCAGATCCTAATCCAAACTTGGTAAAGAAGGTTGGGGTGACAAGAGTAGACTTTAAAGCCTACTCTTTATTCACTACAGTCACTTTTGCTTTCTACTTTTTGCTTTCTGCTTTTTGCTTTCTGCTTTACGCTTTAAACTTTCTATTTCTTATAAACCGCCATGACTGTATCCCAAGTCATATCTGTGACAGAGAGAAGATCTCCTTCAAATGTATAGCTCAAGTAAAATGCTTCTGAAATATCCACAACGAACCTATACCATTCATTTCCATATATTGCTTTTGCTAGGTCTTCTGAAGCCACCCATCTTAGGCTTCCTTCTGCGTCAACTGCGTATACTTTATTTACAGATGGGAACTTAACAAGAGTTGAGCCTGGTCTGTATGTGACCATGGGACCCATAGGAATAGATGACATTTGTTCTTGAGATATTTCTTTTATTCCAAAGAAAGCTGTAAACCATGTCTTATATACAGATTCATTAGGGAATGGATGTCGTCTGTGATCTGCACCGATGTAATATACTGCAGAGTCTGTTTGAGTATTGATGTTTCCATCGTCTGGTAGTTTAACAAGAGAACCTATTGCTATTTCACCTGTTGGAAAGTCTGAAATATCCACTCCCCTTTCTTCTGCATCTTGTACCCATTTGTCTCCAAGAACAGATTCAAGAGCCATTCCTATTGGAACAACCATATCTTCTGTTTCAGAGTCTGACGAGTCGCCCGAAGTTGAATCGCTATCATTGTCTGATGTATCTTCCGCACCTTCATCGTCCGAGCCAGTTGTATCTGAAACTTCTTGAGCACACACATTCATTGAACTTGTTTCATATGTGCTGGTGATAATTACAAGGTCTGTTCCTTCAATTTTGAATTGAATAGATGAGTTATCTTCAAGGTTGGAAGGTATTGTCCATGAATAGCTTTCAGTGTTTTGTATTGGTCCTACAATCTTTATGTATGTTTCACCTTCATCTGTTGAATAATATAGATTAACAAGGTTGACGCTTGAAGTAGCTGTCCAAACTAGTTTAACTCCAGATCCTGCTGTTATTCCTGAACAGTCATTATTTTCTGTGGTTGTGGTTGTTTCTGTATTTCCTGAAGAAACAGTTGAAGATGGCGCAGTTGTACCAGAAGATGAATTTCTTTGATTATCATCGTTTGTTATAGAAGCTGTATGAATATCTGTTGTTCCTTTTGTTCCATTTGTTGGAGTACCCATTGTGACAATTACTGTTTCTGTTGGTTCTACTATTATTTCTTCTATTACAGTAAGTGATATATCTGTGGTTGTGGATCCTGCAGATATGGTTACTGGACTTGAGTCTATTGTATAGTCAACTCCACTTCCTACAGCTGTTCCAGTTACTGTGAATGGTACTGTTATTGTAAAAGATGAGGCTGTGGATAGTTCTGCTGTAATAGTTATTGTTTCTGCAGATTCTGCAATAGATTGAGTAGATGTTGTCCAGTTTACAACAGGAGGTTCATCATTGTCTGTAATAGTTGCTGTATGAACAGTCGTTGCGCCAACTGTTGCGTTGGTTGGTACTCCAATCGTTGATATTACTGTTTCAGAGTTTTCATCCAGTGCGTCATCTACAACAGTGATTGTTACTGTGGTAGTGGATGATCCTGCAGTGATTGTAACTGGAGAAGCTGTAATACTATAATCTGTTCCTGTTCCTACAGCTGTACCGGTTAGAGTGTAAGGAAGTGTTACATCAAGACCAGAGACCGCGGAAAGTTGAGCTATGATTGTCATTGTTCCAACTGACTCTGCACCACTTTGGCTCGACGCTGTCCATGCGACAGTTGGAGCGTCGTCGTTGTCTGTTATAGTCATTGTTCCTGTACTATCAGATATTGTTGAGTTTGTAGGATTGGAAAGTGTGTTGGTAATGGTTTTATCGTTTTCATCTAAAGTATCATTTGTAATTGTAATGCTATATGTTTTTGTTCCTGTTTCATCAGCTGCCCAGGTTAATGTTCCGGTTGCGTCTGTAAAGTCTGTTCCTTCGATGGCTGTACCGGTAGAGGTTGTGTAGTCTACTGTTACTCCAAGATATGATCCTCCGGTTAAAGTAACTGTCACGGTTCCTGTTCCAGCTCCTTCAGATACTGTTGGATCGTCTATAGATATTGTTGGAGCAGAGTCGTTGTCGGTTATTGTGGCGGTATGAACATCTGTTGCTCCTTTAATACCATTGGTTAATACACCCATGGTGACAATAACTGTTTCATCGAGTTCGTCTACAACATCATCTACAACTGTTATGGTTATACTTCCTGAAGCGTTCCCTGCTGTAATAACAAGTGGGCTAGCGGTTATTGAGTAATCTGAAGGACTGCTGGCTGTGCCAGTCATTGTATAAGGAATAGTGACGTCAGAGGCGTAGGTAAAGGAAAGAGTTGCTGTGACTGTTAAGGTTCCGACATTCTCTGCTCCGGATTGTGAAGCAGAGCTCCAATTTACTTCTGGATTAGTTTCAATATTAATGCTCTTATTGGCTCCGAGAGAACCTACAGCGCCAGGTGAAGCCAAAGTCAAAGTAGCAGAGTTCCCTGCTAAATCTTTAATGGTTCCGGAGTTTAAGGTCAAAGAATCAGTTCCGACATAGTCAAGATCGGTTTTGTTGTCGCCGTTAACGATTGTGTATGTGAAAGTTAAAGTATCCGTGAGAACAGAAGCATAGTTGGCCTGACGGTCAACACTATTCATATCCAAAAGAAGTTGAGGAGTGCCGGTGACCGCCATACTGCTATCGAATTGCACAGTGGCTGATATAACAGTATCTGCTCCGTATGTTCCATCAACATTGGTTGCGGTTACATTTAGAACTGTTGGTGCGACCGTGTCGTATGTTGTTGTATCTGAAACAGTGGATGATTCAGAGGAAGCATCTTTAATCTTAGCTGATATTGTTTTGAGCTCGTTAGTTACAGAACAGCCTGTGGCGCCGGAAGTTATATCAAAAGCCGGACCATCGTCATCATTAACTACTTCATCGTCCGGATAAGCGATCCAGTCAGACCAGTTTGAACCAGCGTTGCATGAAAAGGCGATGTGGCTTGGAACAGCACCGGACTGGACGATTGTGATGACCGGAGTTGAGTCGTTGGTGTAGCCGGAATTGTCGGTGATGGTGATGGAAGTTAAAGAAACGTTTTGTAATGTATAAAGAGAACCAACCAATCCTTCATTCGCGGTATCAGGTCCTAAACCACCCGCAGCGATAGTTGCAACTACAAGATTCGAAACCAATAAATCTGGATCTGCGCCGTATTCAATTGCTATTCGACCTCCGCCTCCGCCTCCACCGTTATGCGCAGCCCCGTCTCCACCATCTCCGCCGATAACAGAGAAAGTACCTACAGCTCCGCCGTCTTCAATAATTGAACCGGCTGTTATATAAATTGATCCCCCTGAACCTCCACCAGTCGCGCGCGAGGTGGAAGAGATTGTTCCAGCTCCTCCTTTTGCAGACACAACTCCGTTATGTGTAAAAGAACCAGTCATGTTTAATTTAATATAACCTCCGCCTGTTCCACCTGCAGGAGGAACGGTTCCAAGATTCTCCGAGCCACCAGACGAACCAAAGAAAATCGGAGTGTTTGCCGAACCATACGAACGGCCACCAGTATCTAAAGACACAGTTGTACCTAAACCACCAGTCCCTCCATAACCAGCACCCTGAGCGCCACCATCACTAGAACTCCCGTCTCCAGCTCCTAATACACTTCCAGGATCGGTTAGTACAACACAAACATTAGAAGAATTGGGCCCAAACCCATCTTCAACACCACTAAAACTCCTACAACCTTTTGAGTCCGCACTAATGGTCGACGATGCATCAACTTCAAGATATGCAAGATTTATCCACTGAGCATTAGCCGAAACCGTTGAGCTATTCATGTCGATACCTATAACATCGTCAATGGTGAAAAAACCTTCGGCAGCACCTGTAAAAGTAAAATTAGTCCAGGCTTGATCATTGGCATTTGGAATATTAAAATCAACATCCGCCCCACCGCCGGTGATGGAAATATTTGCACCGTCTCCAACCGAAAATGAGCTCGAGGCAGAAAAGTTGAAAGAAGTAATAGTTGTGAGATCGCAAGAAATGGTTCCATCAATAATCAAATTTGTCGCAGTTAAGGATGGCGTTGTCGTACCGGTTGCGCAATATTGATTATCCGCTGACTGATCCATAGTCCAAGATGTAACATTGTAATCTGTGTCATCAAAAGTAAACCCATGATAAATAGTCACGGCATCGGAACCTGTATTTTTAGTGTACACCGTTCCCGAAGAACCATCATCTGCGGTATCTGACCCTAACCCACCTGTTACAGTAAAATCCTCCGCCCCCAATCCAGAAAAAGCGCTAGACCCATACAAAAGGGCGATGCGTCCTCCACCTCCACCTCCACCATCAGCAATGGTATGATCCATACCACTTCCACCGTTTGCCGAAAAAATTCCGGTTGAACCCGCCAAAGAGCTGGCTGTGATATAAATTGATCCTCCCGATCCGCCTCCTGCTGATCTACTGTCATTATTCCCTTCTCCCGTACCTCCGTTAACAGAAATGGTTCCGTTGTGAGTAAAAATTCCTCCGATTGAGAGGATGACTAATCCACCACCGTCTCCACCAGCATTTAATGAAGCACCGGCAACACCACCACCAGAAGAACCGAGAAAAATTGGCGCGGTAGCTGATCCGTAAGTTGCGCCACCAAGAATAAAGGTCGAAGAAGAACCCATTCCTCCTAATCCACCATATCCTGCGCCCTGATAACCACCATCCGATCCATTTCCATCTCCCCAACCAGCTTGAGGACCACAAACATTCGAACCATCTGGGCCAGTGCCATCGGCATTAGCTACACCTTGACACCCTTTAGTATCCGCATTAATTACTCCTCCTTCCTGAATCTCAAAAATCCCAGTAGTCGTAATCGTAACACCGTCCACATCAGTCGCCGTATGCGTAATCGTCACCCCCGTATTGATCACCACCGACGACGCTGAGATCGCTTCATCAAGTACGCACCAACCGTCTCCACCGTCTGTGAAAGTAACATCGTCTCCGGCAAGATCTGCTTCTGTAACAGCCGTAGGCGATCCGGATGTTCCGGAACATGCAACACTCACAACATCGGCTCTGGCCTGTCCGACAAACAAACTAAAGCTAAAAACTGCCAGCGCAAGGGTGAAAAGCGAGTATTTCAAAAATTGTGTCATAAAGAATATTTGTTCATTGAAATTATATCATTTAGACGAAAAAAAAGATTTTTACTGGGGATAACAAAAGCGACCCCAGAGCTTTTCAAAGGATCGCTTTTTATTTTTTTAGTTTATCTTCTTCCAGTTCTTTTTGTAATAATCTCTTGCGCTACATTTATCTAACGGCTATCATAGCTTTGTAAATATCGGCCTGACTGGCCCATCGTAGTACCCCGCTATCTTGTAATTTTTGAGCTTCTTTAAAAAAAGCTTCCAATACATTTTTATTCTCTGAAACAAAAAGATTCGCAGGAAAATACACATTAAATTTTGCGATTCTTGTGGTATCACGACTATCAGCAAAATCAGTAATCTCTTTTACAAAAGCATCGACATCTTCCATGGTTAAAGGACAATCCTTACCACATTCTGGTTGAATACCGTTACGATCACCGACCTCGGCATACATAGCAAGACTAAAAGTTTCTCCGGAACCCAAAAGCAAATCCCCATCTTCATCTGGAACAAGATCCTCGCATGAATTTATCCAAAAAGGATAAAAGCGCTCGTCGCCAAGAGGGACAGGACGATGAAAAAGGCCATCCAAGATAGCTTCATCAGTATAGCCTTCCGGTCTAGCTGACATTGGCATTGAAAGGTAGGCAAAAGCTACTGTCCCATCAACAAAACTACAACCAGCTTGAAGACTGGCAGTATACCAATCTGATTTTCCACCAACCCCAGAACAGCCGATAATATCAGTGTCGACTAATTTTTTAACAGCATCGACACGTTTTTTAATGTAATCGATTGCAAGTTTGGTAGACAAAACTCTTTCCGCTGGCAAATCAGGATGGACACCAACCCCGTGCCCCCGCTCTAGAACCTCGCCAATAACATTGTCATTAAAATTAACACATCCCTCAGCAAACGGCAGACCTGTTTCAATGGTCAAAATTGCATTATATTTTTCGGCTATACCCATTCCATAACGCACTTGCCCAGCCACGCTATTAAAATAATCTTCATTGGTCGCTACAGATTCCCAAGCGTCTTCAAGATGAGTCATGGTTGTTAAATAAAGGACAGCTGAAGTTGCTTCTGGGACAATTTGGATATCGGTTTGTTGATCAATATTTTTATATGACGAAAAATAAATGATGCCGATAAAAATCAGACAAACCAAAACAATAAAACCACCAAAAACAACAAACGATTTATAAGAATTTTTCATAAAAAAATTATAGCACTAACTTGCCCATCTAATCAACTCTCGAATTAACTTCTCAAATTTTCGCTCGGGATAATAAAAGCGACCCCGAGCTTATCGAGGGTCGCTTTTTATTTTTTTTTATTTCTCACCCAAGATCCTCGCAAGCATTGCTTTGACTCGTGCGCCGTCGACTTGACCTTTGAGTTCTTGCATTACTTTGCCCATGGCTTTTCCTATATCTGAGGCACTACCGTCCTCTAACTGGTCAATCACTTTTTTAATCGCCTTTTCCAAATCTTCCTCAGACATTTCTGGTGGCAGATAAGTTTTTAATATAACAAGTTCTGATCTTGCTTTATCTGCCAAATCCTCTCGTTCTCCAGCCACAAAACTTTCTAGTGCATCTTCGATCTTTTTAATATCAGATCGAACAGTGGCTACGACTTCAGCATCTTCCAACTCTTTGCGAGTCTCAATCATCTTATTCTTAAGTGATGCCAAAAGCATGCGCAAGATACTCAAAGTTTGAACATCTCTGCCTTTCATCGCAGCCTTCATGTCTGCGGTAATTTTTTCGTATAGTTTCATAGATATAATTGTGAGTAGCAAGCCCAGCAAAGCCGGGTCCGGCTCTGCCGGATAGAAAATAGCTACAGTAAGAGTATACAGCAATTAGTTAATGACATGCAATTTAAAAATGACCCTGCGATTGCAAGGTCATTTTTATTTTACTTTTTGTTTTGGAATCGATCGTCTTCAGAAATTTTTCCAGTACGAATCATCCACTCACGCTTTTCCGAAATCTTAAGTCCGCGAAGTGCGCTTTCCTGGCGTTTGTTTTTTGTTTTATCTTTAGAGTAATAACGGTTTCCCATTACTGTAAGTTTTTTACCGCTTTGCATAAAACGACGTGAAAATCGACGATACATCGCTTCAAAACTTTCTCCTTTTTTTCTTTTGATTAGTATGTCTGACATTTAGAATCACCTGCCTTTCTTGTTGTTAGAATTTCACATTTCGATATATAGCTTACAAACATCCAAATCTGAAAATTCTATTACGAATTACTCGCAGATAGTACAAGAATAAGGCTATTTTGTCAATTGGACTCAGTTGGATGACTCATCACGAAACTTTTTTCTTTATACTTTAAACTTTCTACTTTCCATTCCCTACCCCATCATCTCCAACTGTCTTTTTACTATTGCTACTACTTTATCAATATTCACAATCTCCTGAGCGCCTGATTCCATGTCACGGATGATGATTGTTCCGTCAAGAACTTCTTTTTGCCCAAGGATAAGAGCGATTTTTGCTTTTTGCTTATCTGCCATTTCTAGTTGTCCCTTTAATGCTCCTTTGCCAAAAGCTTCAGCAATTGAGACTCCAGCTTTTCTAAACTCTTCAAAAACAATCAGTCCCTTCTTTCGTGATGCATCTCCTAGCTGACAGAAAAATACATCAACCTCGCGCTCTTTTGAAAATTCAACTCCTTGATTCTTCATAGCCATAATCACCCGCTCCACTCCAAGTGCTATACCGATAGCTGGTGTATCTTCCCTGCCTCCCAAAAGTTCAATAAGAGTATCGTATCGTCCACCACCACCGAGTGAATTTTGCGCACGCTCAGCATCATCTGTTATTTCCACAACTTCAAATACTGTCTTTGTGTAATAATCCAATCCTCGAACTAAGTATGGATTTAATTCATAAGGCACTTCTGCTTCATCCAAATACTCAAGCACTTTCATGAAATGCTGTTTTGAGTCTTCGTCAAGCCAATCTAAAATTTGAGGAGCGCCGTCACGCAATTCATCCATTCCTTCTTCCTTTGAATCTAAAAGCCGTAAAGGATTTTTTGTTAATCGTTTTTTATCAACTTCTGATAAACGCTTGCGGAATTGTTTAAAATAGCTAACAAGCTCCATTATATATTCCCGACGAGACTCTTCTGTACCAATGGAATTTAGTAAAAACTTTACTTCCACGCCAAGGCCTTTAAAAAATCTGTGAGTCATCAAGATCATCTGCGCATCAAGGATTGGATCTGACGAACCAATTGCTTCAAGACCAAATTGATAGAACTGACGATATCTACCAGCTTGTGGACGATCATGGCGGAACATTGGCTCAAAGTACCACATCTTGACTGGCTGAGTTTTATTTACCATTCCATGCTCAATGTACGCCCGCGCCGCGCCTGCAGTTGCCTCTGGTCGCAAAGTCACCCGCGTATTGCTTGGATCAACAAAAGTGTACATTTCTTTTTCCACAACATCAGTTGCTTTTCCAATCGAACGCTCAAACAATGAAGTCTGCTCCAAAATTGGCAATCGAAGTCTGCCAAAACTATAACTTGTAGCAATATTTCTAGCAGCATCTTCGACCGCATTCCAGTATGGCTCCTCACCTGGAAGAATATCTTTAAACCCTCTTAAAAGCTGTGGTGTTTTTACTGCTTTCCTATCCCCTGCTTTGGCATCAACATTTTTTGCTATCATATTTTTTTAATTTTCAAGTAAATAGACAGGCGTTGGAATAAAACCTGCTTTATCAAAGGGCAATCCTCTTAACCAAACTTTTCCAACAATATTATCTTTTGGTATTGGGCCAATAGCGCGAGAATCCAAACTTACATCACGGTTGTCACCCATAACAAAATACTCATCCTGACCTAAGACAACATATTCCTCGCCATAGGTGTATTCATCAATGTATCCTTCTTGGATTAAAACTCCATTTGGAAATTCATCGTTATAAATCTGAATTTTTCCGTCATTGATCTCAACTGTTTCCCCAGGCAATCCAATAACACGCTTAATATAATATTGACTTACATTTGTTGGTGGTTCAAAAACTATAATCTCTCCGCGCTCTATTTCTCGCAATCGATAGGAAAGTTCGTCAATGATCAAATACTGATTTTCTTCAAAGTTTGGTTCCATGGAAGCCCCTTTCACAATAAAAGGTTGAATGAGAAAATATCGAATTGGAATAATAATCGCGGCCGCGATTATTACAACTTGCAATATCTCTAAAATAAAAACAACAACGCCACCAAGCGTTGCGCCAAAGATTCGAAAAATCGCTGACTCTTTATTTTCTGAAAAAGACATGTGAGTTTTGGTTAAGGTTAGCAAATAACGACATGATAATAACACATTTTTCATGCTTGTGCAAGGAATTCCCTTTTCTTCTTCTTTCTGCTAGAATAGGAATAATTATGACCGATGAGCATAGTGTTGACTTTCTTAAACAAAAATATCAACTTGTCCCAGGACAAAAAGAGAACAAACGAAAAAAGAAACTCTTTAAAATCCTTGGGACTGTTTTTGTTGTCACTGCCATGTGCGGAGTTCTTGTTTCCTATAATCTTTCCAAAAAATTCAACGACAACATTGTTGGCTATGATGGCTTTTCGCTTTTTTCATCTTTAAGAAGTTTAGTTGGTTCATCTGACAAAGAATTAACTGGAGAAAATGATGATAGAATCAATTTTTTACTTTTAGGGATTGGCGGCTCTGGTCACGATGGCCCTGAGCTAACTGACACAATCATGTTTGCTAGCTATCGACCTTCAACTAGTGACATTGGACTTTTATCAATTCCCCGCGACTTGGCTGTGCCAATTCCTGGCTATGGGTATCAAAAAATTAACAGCATTAATGCTTACGGAGAAATGGAAAACCCTGGATCAGGTCCAGAGTGGAGCTCGGAAGTAATAAGTGATTTGCTCGATCAAGAAATTCATTATTATGTAAAAGTTGACTTTAATGGTTTTATTGATTTGATAGATGGGATTGGCGGAATTGATGTTTATGTTGATCGCTCATTTACTGACGAAACATATCCAACCCAAGACGACCTTGTGCAAACTATCACTTTTGAACAAGGATGGACTCACATGAACGGCGATACTGCTTTGCAGTTTGCTCGATCACGACACGGTAACAATGGTGAAGGTTCAGACTTTGCGCGAGCCGATCGCCAACAAAAGATTTTGCTAGCAGTAAAAGATAATTTACTTTCTGCTTCAACATTTTTAAATCCTTCAAAATTAAATAACTTAGTGGAAACATTTCAAGACAATGTGGAAACAAACATGTCATTTTGGGAACTCATGAAGATGACACGCTACATTCCAAACATTGATACAGAAAAAATTCATACCACAGTTTTAGACTCTAGTACTAACAGCCCGCTGTACTCATCAACCATCAACGGATCATTTGTTCTTTTACCAAAACGAGATGATTGGGGTCCAATCAAAGAGATCGCTGAGCAAATCTTATCATCACAAACCAGCACAACCCTTTCACAGCAATCAACTAGCTCTGCAACTCCAGCTGGATCAAATGTTACTTTGGAAATTCAAAACGGAACTGGCGTATCTGGACTTGCTTTTCAAACATCGCAGATGTTAGCTGGAACAAACTTCTCTGTTGTTAGCATTGGTAACGCTGATTCTCAAAATTATGCAACCACAATAATCTACGATTTAACTAGTGGTGAAAAATCTCAAGAATTACAAATTTTAAAAGAATTCTTAGAAGCCGATGTAGCCATGACCACTGCTGGCTGGGTTTTTTCCGATACTGTTGTTCCACGGGAGTTAACAGTGGATAATCCAGAAACTTTAGATCAAACAGTTGACTTTTTGATCATTTTAGGCCAAAATGCAACGAACTTGGTATTGCAGTAAACTCAGTCTCTCCACCCTCTCCCAATCCCCTTAATCCCTTCAATCCTATCATTTTTCCCCAATCCCCCCTCATATGTCAGACATCCCAAAGGTCGCAATTGTTGGCCGCACAAATGTTGGAAAATCTAGCTTGTTTAACAAGCTAATCGAAGAACAAAAAACTCTTGTATCTGCCATCCCTGGAACAACCCGAGACATTTTTGAAGCTGATTGTATTTGGCGCGGACGAGTTATTCGTTTAATTGACACCGGCGGACTTGATCGGGGGGCAAAAAATGAAATTGATATTGAAATTGGCAAGCAAGCTCGCAAAATTATGAAAGAAGCAGATGTGCTTCTTTTTATTGTTGATGCGCAAACAGGATTGCAAGAAGAAGATCGTGTCTTAGAAAAAGAACTTAGAAAAACTAATAAGCCAATCATTGTCGCGGCAAACAAAGCTGATAACCGTTTAATGCGTACTGCTATCAATGAAAAACAATGGCATAGCTGGAGTTTCCAAGCACCACTCGCCATTAGTGCCAAACGCGGAACAGGAACAGGCGATCTGCTTGATCTTGTTTATGAAAAGCTTGATGAAATCAACTGCCCGGCAATTTCGATTTTAGATGTTCATGCTACGCAAGTATCAGTTATCGGCCGACCAAATGTGGGAAAATCTTCTTTGCTTAATGCAGCTATCGGTGAAAGTCGCTTTATTGCTTCATCAATTGAACACACTACTCGTGAGCCAAATGACACCAGAATAACAGTTGATGGACGAGATTATATTTTAGTTGACACTGCAGGAATTAGAAAAATGGCTCGGGTAAATAAAGGCGGATCAAAGCTGGAAAAAGAAGGTATTGAACGCACCGAACAAGCCATGAAACGCTCTGATGTGTGTTTGCTTGTTCTTGATATTTCAGAACCGATCCATACGCAAGACAAACATTTGGCTGGTGACTTGGAAAAATCAGGAGCCAGTGTAATTATCATCGCCAACAAATGGGATTTAATTCCTGACAAGGATTCAGTCACAATCAACAAATACGAACACTATATTCGCGCTCACCTACCAATGCTCGACTGGGCGCCAATTCTTTTTACTTCAGCCCAAACTGGCAAACGGGTTCAAAATCTTTTTGAAATTATTGATCAGGTTGTGGAAAATCGATTTACACAACTTGACGACAACCAAGCGCGCGGATTTATTAGCCAAGCAATTGTTAAACACAAACCTAGCAAAGGTAAAGGTGAGTCTCATCCAAAAATTGTTAAGTTCTACCAAAAAAGAGTTAACCCTCCAGTTTTTGAGCTGATCCTAAAACAAACTCACAACCAGGCCCTTAACCCTTCCTATGTCCGCTTTTTGGAAAATTACTTACGAGACATGTATACTTTTGACGGAGTACCAATTCGAATCCATGTAAAAGGACGCTCAAAGTCACACACGACCTAAGGCAAAATCCAGACGACAGCCAGATAACAAGACCTGCTCCATACTTTCTACCTTCTACTTTCTCCCCCTATGATCCTCCTTATCGGCCTTGGCAATATTGGCACGCAATACAAAAACACCCGACATAATGTTGGTTTTATGGTGGTTGACGCTATCGCCAACGAACTTGGATGTTCGTTTTCCAATAAACCCGATGTTCATGCTCAGGTCGCGGAAGTAAATATGGATGGTGAAAAACTGATTCTAGCCAAGCCAACAACTTTCATGAATAAATCCGGCGATGCGCTAGTTGCTTTGCAGAAACAATTTAAAATTGCGGACGCTGATGTTTGGACAGTCTACGATGATGCCAGTCTTGACCTTGGGGTAATGCGCGTTCGCAAAGAAGGATCAGCCGGTGGTCACAATGGCGTTAAGTCCATTATCGAAGCACTTGGTACCCAAGCATTCTGGAGATTCAAAGTTGGAGTCAATGCACCTGCAGAAAACATCCCACTAGAAGACTGGGTACTCTCAAAATTTCCCGAAGATCAACACGAACTTTTGGGCAGAGTCATCGAACTAACCAAAGAAACAATCCTCAACGCCTTCCAAACCCAGCCAGAAGAAGAAAGCGAGACATTAAACTAACTCTTCTTCAACTAACCCCCTCTTTCCTATCTACATACCCATCACGAGCGAAGCGGGAGATCTTCTCGAAAGGATTTCTCACTCCGACCCGTCTGACACAGATCTCTGTTCGAAATTGGAAAATAATAAATAATAAACCATCCTATGAAAAAACTCGCCATACTTTTTGTCATTTCCCTTCTCTTGGCTGGAGCAGGATGCACATTTAAAAAATCCGTATCGCTTAATGAAGTAAGCGATACACCTGAAACAGAAGAAATTCAAGAACAACCAATCGATGACACGCAACTAGACTCTGACAATGATGGCCTAACAAACGCCTACGAGACAAATACTTCAAAAACAGATCCATACAATTCAGACACTGACGGCGACGGATACTCAGACGGCCAAGAAGTTGAAGCCGGCTATGATCCAACTGTCAGCGCAGAATCTGACCCAACAACAGTCGCAGACGAAAACGCAAAAATAGAAGTCGACCATATTCAATTAACCGTAAACTGTGGAACCGACGCATCGTGCTTTGATAATAAATTCACAAATTGTCAACCGGCAACCATGACTGCGAATACGGGAGACTGGGCAGCTGTGAGTTATGAAATAACCGGATCAGCAACCAACGGATGCGCCGTTACCATGATATACACAATTAACCCAAATCCAACTTGGGTGAATCAGCCCATGTATTGTATCGTTGACAATTCACAAGATTTCGAAACTGCAATCCAGTTAACTCTAAACTCAGCAATTGAAACCAACGGAATCTGCACCGGACCACTCAACGACATAATCCACGCAAACTAATTTAAATCACAATCAAAAAAGCCCGAAAGAGGCTGTCCCATTACTCACA
>DMOG01000012.1 GCA_003453595.1 Candidatus Uhrbacteria bacterium | reverse complement strand
GAATTAGGAAACAAAGCCCTTTCTGATTATTCATCAGAAAATAATGGTTCAACATCCATTAGAAACAATTCATACAGACGGTCTTGGTTCGATTTTTGTTGTTACAGATGAGAGTGGTATTATGACAGAGCTCCTTGATTACAATCCATTCGGTACGGAAAGATCAAGCTGGAGTTCTACTTCTGAAGATGGTGAGGCTGAATCTCAAAAAACATACATAGGTGAATATTCAGATAAAGAATTAGGACAATCTAATTTTAATTTTATCCCCACAACTTGTTGAAGTTGGTTAGACAGGGATAATGACCAGAGTTTGCGGAGTTTTAAAAACCTGTTGAAGTGGTTCAACAGGTTTTATTGTTTTTTAGTTAGTTTGGCTATTGCGGTCAAGCTTGTCTCATAGTGCAATGTATATAGAACGTTCAACTCCATGTCCTTTCTTCATGTGTTTCGCAACCTGGCACAGGTAGCTGAAGCATACGCAAGTTTGATTGCTAAAGATCAGATAATTACTATCAAATAACCGTAGCTTTGGGACCAGTGCCATGCGGGTGATCTGTATGATATCCGCACGCGCATTCTTTATGGGAGTGGGAATGCCACACTCTTTTATCCTCCTCCTGTTGCGAAGCGCGTCGCCTGTGGGCGCGCTTTACGCAACAGCTTGGTCAACCTTCTCTGTCTGCGACGTACTCCTATCGCTTGGCAGAGGCGACTGACCAATTTCGGACATTCGCCTTGCGCACATCAACTCAGTGGAGACTCAGATGCGCAAGCTTCAGCACATGACTTTTTCCTTCGTGATCGTCACCGGCTTCTACATTGTCTTGCTCTTCATGTCTGGCTGTCATGGCTTTGGAGGTGGTCAGGATCTGGTCACAGTCCAGATGCCATTTGCCTTCGGGTACAGCTCACTTTGTACCCAAGGTGTTGGCGGGTCTTACTCACACAACACCAGTCAGACACGCTATGATCTGGACTTTGATACACCCAACGACCGCGATGATTATGTCTACGCGCCAGTAGGTGGCACCATCTATGTTCATGATACCAATCGCATCAGCGGATTTGGTGTCCATATTAACATCGACCTGGGTGACGGTACTTTCATTCTTCTGGGTCACTTGGACGATGTGTTTGTCCAAGATGGGTCTGAGGTAGCTCAGGGTCAGCTCATCGCCACCGAAGGCACAACCGGTGCCTCAAGTGGTGATCACCTGCACATGGGTCGTCACCTTGGTGACGCCGGTCAGGATGCTCTGAGCAGTACCTCCATCGAAGGCCTGGCTATCGAAGCCTATGATGCCAACGATCCAGGGGTTTTGTCCCGGCTAACAAATGAATTCACCTGCGACCTCTCCTATGGCCATAACTATCAGTCCCGCATGCAAACCGTGCTGTGGCATCCTGATGGCACGCTGGTCAAAAGTCCACTGTCGAGTGAGGTTTATGTGTTGGATGACGGGTACAAGCACCACATCCTCAATGAACAGGTCTTCTGGAGCCACAACTGGGACTTCTCGCAAGTCACATTTGTCGACGAAGTCGAACTGGCTTGCTATGCCACTGGGGCGGAGCTTGATCAAGAAGTTCAGATCAGCGCAGTCTATGACAGCGGAACTGTCTGGCTGCTTGTCGGTGCCCAGGACGGAGAAGACAATCTCCGCTACCGCGTGGACACTCGTTATTGGCAGTCGATTCTCCAGAGTTGGGGCATTTCAGCTTCGACCTATGGGGATCTAAGCCAAGACACGAGCATTTTCGCGGATTATCCGCTCAGTGTGGAAAACGCTGAGTTGCGAGAGGGCACGCTAGTTACCGAGGCTTCAACCTCTGATGTGTACGCTATTGCCAATGGCGCGGCTTACCCGATTCAGACCTGGGATGCTTATGTGGCCATGGGATTTTTGACGCGCAACATCGTCGTAGTCGATGACGGAGCCATCAATCAGATCCAGGGCGCGCTCGGTGACTGCGGGGCAGACATGGGCTGTATCTCCTACAACGATCTGATGTTCTGCGGACTGGAAGACGACTTCCAAAGCGCAACCGTTGACGACGATAATCAGGACACAGACACCGGTGACACCGGAGTCGACAATACCCAAACAGAAGACACTGGTTCTGATGACAACACGCCAGACACCATCGTGTGTTATTGGGATGATGACAATGACGGGTATGGCAATGGCAATGTTTCAGAAACATTTGTTAGCCAAACTTGCCCGCGTGGATATTCGTCCAATGGCGACGACTGGTGTGACGATGATCCCACCGCACATACCTACGAGCAGTGTCATGATTCCGGTGGCAACATCGGTGACGACACCGACGAGGCTGATGCTGATACAGATTCAGACTCAGATTCTGACACAGACTCTGATTCCGATGCTGACGCAGACGCCGATGCGGACTCTGATTCAGATTCTGACTCTGACGCCGATTCCGATGCCGACGCTGATGCCGACTCCGACTCCGATGCGGATGCGGATAGTGATGCTGACACTGACAATGAAGTCTGCGTCACTCGCGAAGGTGTGAGCATCTGGGATCTGGGGATTTTCACTGACCTGGATTCCAGCCACTGGGTTTCTGAATCTGGTGGCGTGGCGCGCGTGCTCAACCCGATCCTCAGCGATGACTCGAGTTCGACATGTGCGACATTTGCCGGCTCGTGGGCCAAGTTCAACGGCTACGGCCGAAGCTCTGGTCTGTGGGGAAGCTATGTGGTCGGCGCAGACAATGGCAGTTCTGCCATTGTGGTGACTGACGGCTCCAAGGCCTCAGTGCTGGCACTGACCGTGAACGGTGTTTCGCTCGGATTCTGCACAGATTCGTTCGACTTGTGCTGGAATCGATAAATTCGTAGCGCCTGGCGTGGCAACTCCACCCCAGGCGCTAATTGCATAAACTTTCCCCTGGGGGTCAGGTCTTTACTCGGAACAGCAAAAATTAATAATAGGGTCAGGTCTTTACCTTGAACACTTAACTTATAAATATGTCTCGACCATTAAGAATCCAATATCCAAATGCTCTTTATCACATCACAGTGCGCGGGAATCATAAAAAGAAAATTTATCAAAATGATTCTGATAATAAATTATTTTTATCAATATTACAGAAAGCGATTTTTTCTCGTAATATTCTTTGTTACGCATATTGTATGATGCCCAATCATTTTCATTTAGTAATAGAAACACCCGAAGCTAACCTTCAATATTTCATGCATGATTTAGATGGAATTTATACTCAAGCTTATAATAATAAAAATGATAAAGTAGGGCACCTTTTTCAGGGCAGGTACAAATCATTTTTAATAGAAAAAGAGTCGTATTTACTTGAAGTTATTAGATATACAGTTTTAAATCCTGTTCGCGCCGGCCTTGTAAAATATCCGGAAGATTGGCAATGGAGTAGTTATCGCGCGACTATAGGATTAGATAAATGTTCAAAATGGTTATATGTAGATTGGCTTTTAGAGTATTTTAAGTCCGATAAGAAGCAGAGAAAAAAAGAGTTTGTTGAATTTGTGCATGAAGGAATATCAGAGAGAAGTCCGTTTGAGAAAGCAAAATCAGGGAATGTACTTGGATCACAACAGTTTAAAGATTGGTGTTGGGAGCAAACAGAAGATTTATTCCAAAATAAAGAAATATCAAGGCATGAAAGAATAATTGGTAGACCATCTTTGTTTCAAATTTTTGAATATATTTCTGAATCTGACTTGAGAAATAAGGCGATGATATTTGCGAGATTTTGTTGCGGATATTCTGTTGTAGAAATTGCAAATTATCTCAAGCTTAGTCCTTCTCTTGTGAGTAGGAAGACCATTAGGTGTTCCGAGTAAAGACCTGACCCCGAACTGACAAAACAGGTGTTCCGAGTAAAGACCTGACCCTGTGGGTGGGTTTTGCACAAATCATGTCAAAAAAGTTTTGTTATCGTGTTATACTTGAGTTAGTATGAAACATCTTGAACGACTCGTCCCACGGATGAGGGATTGGTTATTTAAACATAAATATATTGTTGGTAGTTTTGTTGTTTTTGTGTTTATATTTGCGATTCCAGCAATTACTTTTGCAGACCCGCCAACATCCACATCTTCTCTTAGCTCACTAATGAGTGATCCGAGTTCATTTGCGGTTAATCTTTTTCTTGGACTATTACTAACAATAACCAATTTGGCAGTTGCTTTAGCTGGAAAGTTGATTGTTTTATTGCTTGGGGCGATTATCATTCCAATTCTTAGTTATAATAATTTCGGTGATAGCGCTGTGATTGCTATTGGTTGGCCACTTGTTCGTGATGTGGTGAACATGTTTGTGATTGTTGTTCTGTTGGTAGTTGCTATCCAAACTATTGTTGGATTTAATAGTTCAAAATGGGAGCAACAATTGCCGCAATTATTTTTGGCAATTGTTCTTGTGAATTTTAGTAAAACAATTTGTTTGCTTGTTGTTGATGTCTCTCAGGTTGTGATGTTTACATTTGTTAATGCTTTGCGTGATATTGCTGCTGGAAACTTTATGAACCTGTTTCAGCTTAATGAATTCGTAAGTGTTGGTAAAGATTGGTCTACGGGTGCTATTAGTAGTCAGACACCTTTGGATATGACAAACCTGCTCATGACTTCTTATGCCACCTTGGCACTTTTGGGAATGGTCTTGGGAACTTTGATTATTCTTACAGTGGTTTTTGTCTATCGAATTATTTTGCTTTGGGTTCTGATAATTATTTCACCAATCGCATTTTTCATGAGAGGTTTGAAAAATATTGTGTCTCAAGCTGGGAAATATCAAGAGTGGTGGAGTAAGTTTAGTGCAGCCGCGATTTTGGGGCCAGTGATGACATTTTTTCTTTGGCTGGGACTGGCAGCAGCCTCTGCCGGCCCGATTGCAGTTAGTGAGGGAATGAATTTTGAAGGCACAAGCGATGTCCCAACTCTTTTATCTGGCGCTTTTGCCACAGACAAATTTTTAAGTGTCATCATGGGCATGATCCTTATCATGGTTGGATTTAAAGTTTCTGGCGAGTCAGCTGGAGCAATGGGAGGAATTGCTGGAAAACTTATCAATGAGGATGTTGGAAAAAAAATGTTTACTGGCGCGCTCAAAGCACCAGCCTCTTTCGCCTACCGTGGCGCCCGCGGAACCGCCAAGATTGGTCTGGCAGCTGGAAAGTATGCAGGCGTACAAGCCGGTCGTGGTTTGGCCCAAACAAAAGTGGGTCAGGATTTAGCAAAAAGTGTTACGCAAATTGGTGCTGCTGTTGCTAAAGAAGGCCCAATGGGCCGACTATTAGGTGGTGCAATTATGGGAGCTGGTGGCAAACTCGAAGGTGCTGTTAGTGCTTCTAGAGATGCGGCTAGTGAAAAGGCCCGCGGTCAAAGTGCTTCGGCATCTAATGATGAGATGCAAGGTCGAATGGGATCATACTTTGACGCAGCCGGGAATCCGATTGTTCCAACTCTTCCATCTGATCAAAATAGAATGACTCAAGATATATTCCGTTTAATGACAGACAAAAATTTGCGTAAAGATTTGAAAAAGAGCATGGGAGATGAGAAGTTTGAGGCATTGATGAAGAATTCAATGGCTCATGCCACTGAAAAAGAAGATGACATGACAGAAGACCAAAAGAAATCATTTAAAACTCTTAAAGCTGGGCGTCTACGAGACATCACCGATGATAAAGATATTGATAAAGCGCTGGCTGATGATGACTTTAGAGTTAGTCAATTGTCAGAAGAAGATATGGCAGACGAGCGTGTGCAAAAAGCTCTTAAGAATCGTGCAACTAGAACATATATTGATGAAAAAGGACAAAGGCAGACAGAAACATTGTGGGATCAGGTGGAGCGTGGTCAAGGAGTTTCAAATAAAGTCCGTGATGCAGCTCAAGGAGTTGGCGCAACATTAAATGAGTCATCAGCAGCACAAATTGCTCAGGCAATTAAGCACGGGCATATAGACGCCGGCGCGATCACAAGTGCTGATATTGCTGACCCGGCTCGCAGAAGAGAGATTGCCAAAGCAATGGCTATGTCAGGGGTTGATGTTGGCGCTGTTGGCCGAACAGATCCCGCGGCGCGATCGGATCTTTTAGCAGAATTAGGATCGTATCGTAGAAATGTCGTAACTAGTGCCACCGCTGCTACTGATCCAGCCGTTCGCGCTCAACTTGAAAAGCATATAGCTGAAATAGATCGGGCTAGATTTGCGGCCATGGCAGCAACTACGCCAACTGCAAGAAACGCAGCTGCTACATCTGTAGGAGTTGATAATGGAACTGGAGCAATAGCCGTAACTGAAAGAGAAAATGTTAGAGAAATTATCAAGAGTCAACCAACGCAGATATTTAAATTTGATACTGCTGTCCAGGCCGCTGCCACAGCTAATAGACCTAATGAGATTTCTAAAGAAATTGTTCGAAGTTTGAACCAAAACATGGTTAAAGAAATGCAAAATCAGTTTAGAAAAGCTAAAGATTCAGGAGATACTGAAGCTGCAGAGAGAATCAGACAATCTACAGCAACTATTATTAAGGCTCTCGATGCTGAGCTGGCTGGTGCCGGAGGAAATATAAATGATTTAGATATGGATACAAAGAATATGTATCGACAATTCCAAAATATGGAACGATATACACGACCATAGAACATGAATAACCTTGGATGGATACAATTTCCAAGAGTGCAAGAATATCTTCTTGATATTGCGATTTATGATACTTTGGATGAAATAGGGAAAAAGTACGATTTGCCTCAAAAAAGAACTGTTGAGCTCTTAGACTTAGCTGATGCTGTGATGAAAGGTCAAGCTCAAGTCGGGCAGATGCCTGGGTTTTTGGAAAAGGCGTTTGGATTGGATGAGCAGAAGGCAAGATTAGTTGCGTCTGATTTGGCTGGGTATCGACTTTTGCCTTTGACAGAGTTTATCTCTGGAGTTGAAGACGCAATAGAACAATGGGGTGGAGATGTTTTGGCTTATCCTGAGCTTCGGCTGAAAAAACCTGGGCTTGAAGATGAGCTTTTGTCATTTGCCAGTCAAATTGGGCTCGAGCTTCCAGATCATTTAATGAAACGATTTATCTTTTTGGCCAAAGGATATATCAACAAAGAACGCGACCGACAAGCATCACTGACATTATTGAAGCGACCAATCACCATCGGTGGCTTACAGTTTTCAGATTTGCAAGCGCAAAGGTTTTTTGAAATGTTAGATAAGAGGTTTGGAGAGGCCGAGCCCACCCCCCTTACGAAGGGTGAGTTGGAGGGGGTTTTTTCGGATGGAAAGTTAAAAGTAGAAGAGAAGAGGACTGAGGAGGAAGTGGAAAGTAAAAAGTTAAAAGTTGAAAGTGTAAAGTCGGCTGAGGAAATTGAAAAACCGAATGTAAAATCAACTCCTGTAAAAACTATTCGGACGCGGGATTTGTTGGTGATTAAGGCTGTTCCGCATGCCCTAACGACTGATGTGCCACTTATTTCCGGGTCAATTATTCATCAGGAAGAAGAGGCTGAAATTGAGGAACATAAAAAACAATTAGCACAAAAACCAGTAGTTGATAATCAAAAAGTTCAAGCTGCGATTATTGAAAAGACAGCCCAGCTTTTATTTGCGCCTTTTAAAAATGCCAAGCAAACTCAAGCTTCGGCCAGAGAATTTACAAATTCTTTTGTGCGCGGACGAATTGATACTCAACGCGCCCATGCACTTTTGGTTGATAAATATGGTTTTGACAATGAACATGCTATGGAGGCAATTAAGCTTCTTGCGCAAGGACATAGTGAGTATCACCAATCTCCAGAGCCGATAAAACCATCAGTAGTTAAGAAAAAGCCGGATGTTTCGCTTGAAGCAAGAGTTTTAGATGAACGCCATGCAGTGCTAACAAAGACCGTACCAAAAACTTCGATTGAACCAATCTTGCCAGGCGCTCGAGTTAGCGTTGCTCGATCAAGCAATCAAGAAGCTATTTTGCAACAAAAAAAGATTTCCTCAGTTGATTTACAGCAAGCACAAGAAAAAGCAAAACCAGCAAAGGCTTCAGTGCGATTAAGTGTGCAAAGCACGCCACCTTCACAAAAACAAAATGCTTCAACTAAGGTCGCGGACATTGTTTTTGCACAAAAATTGGTCGGTCCAGTTGAGGAACTGGGCACCATGGGAATTACAGAGTTTAGAAGATTGTCATCAGATCCACAGGAAGCAGTCCAAAAGATTTTAAATACTTTGGATCTTTTGGAAGAAACTGATTATGAGCAAAGGATTGCCGGCATTGTTGCTTTGCGCCAAAGTCCATTGCAAAAGTTATACATTTCCTTAATGCAAGAGGCATTAATGCAAGGGTCACCAGTTACTGATATCGCCGCCATGCATCGGAATAAAGGGGAGATGAGTTTGAGCACGCCAGAGATTGACGCCATTGTTGAATTAAATAGAATCACACAGTTCTAGAATATTTTGCGATTCTTTCATGCTATACTAGTTATATGTCACAGCAATTTGTTGTACCGCAATTCTTAGATGTTGAAACAAAAATAATTGGGCCTGTCACCATGAGACAGTTTTTAATTTTGCTGACAACTTTATTGATTGAATTTTTAATTTATCGCTTTGTATTAAATATTGTTGTGGTTATTGTGCTTGGGGTTCCAATCTTGGCACTGGGAGTTATTTTTGCTTTTGCTAAGGTTAATGGTCAAGGATTTCATTTTGTTGTTTTAAACATGGTGCAAACCCTACGAAAACCAATGGCTCGAGTTTGGGATAAGTCGTTAACTGAAGCTCAAATCAGAGCAATGCTTAAAAGAGAAGAAAAAGAACCAGTTGTGCCAACTGTTCATAAAGATTTACCTGAGAGTAAAAGACTTTCAGAATTAGCTTTGATCGTTAACACTGGCGGTGTCTATAATCCGCAGCAAAAAGAAGAATAATATGGTAAATAAACAAGAAATGCAGTCAAAGAAACTTGCCAAACCAAAAGTTGGTCCACCAACGCAAAGATTTTTAGATATTGCTGAGATTCGTGAAGGAGCCGTGGTTCTTAAGGACGGAACATTGCGTGCTGTAATTATGGTCTCGAGCATCAACTTTGCGCTAAAGAGCCAAGAGGAGCAGGAAGCAACAGTCCAGTCTTACATGCAATTTTTAAATGGGCTCGAGCATTCAATTCAAATTGTTGTGCAATCTCGTAAGATGAATATCGATAATTACATGAATGCTTTAAAAGAACAGGAACGAACTATTAAAAATGATCTTTTGCGAACGCAGATTCTTGACTATCGTAACTTTGTTAATGAACTGGTTGATCTTGGCGAAATCATGCAAAAGCGGTTTTTTGTGGTTGTGCCCTATGATCCAGCTACTGATAAACAAAAGGGATTTATGTCCAAGCTGTCTTCGGCTATTATGCCAGCCTCAGTGATTAAGCTTAATGAAAAAAGGTTCCAAGAGAGAAAGTATGCCTTAATGCAGCGAGTTTCAATTATTCAAAATGGCTTGATTAGTATGGGATTGCAAAGTGCACCATTGGATACACAGGGCTTGATTGAACTTTATTACAGTGTTTATAACCCAGATGTCTTTGATACTCAGGAACTTGGTAAAATAAGTGACCTGCGTGTTGAAGAAGGATTTTAATTTTTTCTATGTCTATTGATGTCAAAAAATTGCAAGCAAAGCAAAGGCCAGAAAAAGAAGTAAGAGCTCTAACTTTAGAGCAAGAAAAAGCTTTGCAAGAAAAAAAGACAATTGAAGAGGAGTTTTTGTATCGGAAGGGGACCATCACAGTACGAGATCTTATTGCTCCGGCTTCATTTCAGATTAATTCTGACTTTTTAAAACTTGGAGATACATTTGTCCGCACTCTTTTTATTGTCACTTATCCTCGTTATGTGAACATCGGTTGGGGAGCTCCGGTTATTAATTACAACGGAACAATTGATATTGGCATGTTCTTTTATCCAATTCAGGCTGAGGTTATTTTAAAACAATTGCGTGATAAAACTGGAGTTTTGGAAGCACAGATTGTGGCTGATAATGAAAAAGGTGCACCGCGCGATCCAGTGCGTGAAACAGCTTTACGCGATGTTGAACAATTGCGTGACGACCTTACTCAAGGCATTGAGCACTTTTTCCAGTTTGCTTTTTACATCACGATCTATGCAAAAACAAAGGAGGAATTGGATCAACGCAGTGGCCAAATTGAATCAATCTTTGGTACCAAGCTTATCTATTCAAAGCGCGGATTCTATCAGGCCGAACAAGGTTTCAACTCCACCTTGCCACTTGGAAACGATGAGCTGATGATTACTTTTAACATGAGTACATCGCCGATTGCTTCGTCTTTCCCATTTATTTCATCAGATCTTACCAGTGACAACGGAATTCTTTACGGAATAAATCGTCACAATAACTCACTTATTCTTTTTGATCGCTTTTCTTTACAAAACGCAAACTCAGTTGTTTTTGCTACTTCTGGTGCTGGAAAAAGTTATGCAGTTAAGCTGGAGATTTTGCGTACAATGATGATGGGAACAGATGTGATCGTGATTGATCCGGAAATGGAATACAAGACATTGTCAGACGCTGTCGGCGGAACCTATGTTAATGTTTCATTGGCTTCAGAAAGTAAAATCAATCCATTTGATTTGCCTCGGGCAGTGGGAGAGGGAGCTGGTGTTGAAGATATTTTGCGTAGTGCAGTTATTACATTGAAAGGTTTATTGCGCATTATGATTGGCCAGCCAATTGGTGAAAGCGGACGAGTAGGATTTACTCCAACCGAAGATTCAGTGCTTGACCGGGCAATTATCGAGGCTTATGCAAAAAAGGATATTACTCCTGACTTGGCGAATTTAGATGGAGTTGAATATCCAATCATGCAGGATTTGCAGGAGATTTTAGATGGAATGGAAGGAGCCGGGGATTTGGTTGATCGATTGAGAAAATATACTGAAGGAACATTTGCCGGACTTCTTAATTCTCCAACAACAGTGGAGATGAATAATCAATTGGTGATTTTTTCTGTGCGCGATCTTGAAGATGAGTTGCGACCAATGGCTATTTATACAATTGTTAACTACATTTGGAATGTTGTTCGATCAAGTCGAAAGAAACGATTGCTGGCTATCGATGAGGCTTGGTGGTTACTAATGCATGAAGATTCAGCTAAGTTTATTTTTGCGCTTGTAAAACGGGCGCGTAAATACTTCTTAGGAGTTACAACTATCACTCAAGATGTAAATGACTTTTTGCGTAGTCCTTACGGGCAAGCTATTGTGACAAACTCATCCTTGCAATTACTCATGAAGCAGTCGCCAGCCGGAGTTGATATTGTGGCTGATACTTTTCATCTTACCCAGAGCGAACGATATCTATTGCTCGAGGCTGCAGTCGGTGAAGGAATTTTCTTTGCCGGTGAGCGTCATGCAGCCATTAAGATTGTTGCTTCATATAATGAGGATCAGCTTATTACCACAAATCCTGAGCAATTGTTTGAGATTGAACGAGCACGAAAAGAGTTTGAAGAATCATTTGGAACAAAAAAAGAATAAATTTTTATGGAAAGAAAAGAAAAAATTGAGATTGGAATTGCAGTTTTGGTCATTGTTGTTTTGGTTGGTGTACTTTGGTGGGTATTGCAATCAGGTTCGTCTGACTTGGTGCCGAGCATTGATTCCGGAACAGATCAGGCCACAGAAGATCAACAAACGCCAGTTATTGATTATACGGCCTATGAAACAACAGCATCGACCATTGCTCGCGTTTTTGTTGAAAGATTCGGTAGTTTTTCCAATCAGGCTGACTATGAAAATGTAAATGCGGTGATGGATATTGCAACTAGCACATTGCAAAATCAACTCAAAACAATAATGAGCAAAGAGCAAGATACTGATGTTTACTACGGCATCTCAACTCGAGTTTTATCAATCGATCAGGTTTCAATAACAGACACACAAGAAGTTCTGGAAGTTATGACTCAACGCGAAGAATCAATCGAAAGTCCAGCCAACACAACTATTCGTTATCAGTCAATGAAGCTCACGCTTGTGAAAAACGGAGATAGCTGGCTTGTTAATGATTTTGTGTGGGAGTAGCCGAAATTGCCCAAATTTTAAAAAACGCGGTTTTTCCGCGTTTTTGTGTTTCGTGCAATAAAGAAGGATCACTACTGTGTGGTGATTGCTTTGCGTTTTGGCAGCCAGGGGCAATGAAGATTGATGAGTCTGACGCTCACATTTATTCTTGGCAATATGCCGACCCGGTTGCTCGTCAACTCATTTGCGCCTGGAAGTATGCCTATGATCAAAGCGCTTGGGAGATTATGCGGGCAAAACTATTACCAACTTTATCAACCTTGAGACACTTGGTTCATGTGCAAAAAATTGATGCTATTGTGCCAGTCGCCTTACATCAATATCGACTTTGCGAACGCGGGTTTGATCAAGCTGTTATGATTTCAGAGTTCCTAGGTCAGGAACTTGATTTACCAGTCGTCCCAATCATCAAGCGAGTCAGACAAACAGGAAAGCAAGCAGAAAGAAGCGAGCAGGAAAGAATAAAAGAAATGAAAGACAACCCATTCATAATCTCGATCCCTCCCCCTTACGAAGGGGGAGTTGGAGGGGGTTTCCCTCGATCTATCTTGCTCATCGACGATGTGTGGACAACCGGTTCAACCATCAAAGCTGCGTCAAATCTTTTAGAGAAGTCAGGTGTCCAGAAGGTTTGGAAATATACTTTGGCAAAGGGATAATAAAATCACAACCTTTTGGTTGTGATTTTATGGCGGAGAGGGTGAGATTCGAACTCACGGTACCCTTTCAGATACTACGGTTTTCAAGACCGTCGCCTTCGACCGCTCAGCCACCTCTCCGTATTTCTTTTTTGTAATGACCAAATTGCTCAGTTACCCATTTTCTTCCAATCCCAGTCTTGAGAAATAATTCTCGTTTTCGTGCATCGTGATAGTCAGCATGTGACTCGTCATAGATTAATATCCATGGCTTTCCCGACTTTGTTGAACGCACTCTTCCTGAGTTATGAGCAATTAACCTTATTTGGGCATTTTCACTTCTACTGGAACCCGTATAAAAGCATTGCTTTGATTCACTGAAAAGTATGTAAATACATGCCATACAGGTGAATAATACATGCTTACGAGTTTTTCCGCCAAAGGCGGACCCGCCTCTGGCGGGCAAGACCGTCGCCTTTCCAGCTATGCTGGATCTGCCTCTGGCAGACGACCGCTCAGCCACCTCTCCATAAAGTAGATTATTCTATGATCGAATAGTCTGATTTGCCCCAATAGAGTAACTGATATTGCACAATTAATCAAGTCCTGTAACAGATTTGTGCTATAATATAGACGAATATAAAATATGCCAAATCAACAAGAAACCCGCGAATATATCGAGCAAGACGACGAACTTATTGATGTCGGAAATGCGCTTGTCTCATGGGAAACATGGGAATATCAACATCACGAACGATCAAGAACTTGGTATTTGATAGTTGGAGTTATTGCCGCAGCTCTGCTTGTGTATTCGATCGCGATTGCTAACTATCTTTTTGCAATTATTGTTTTGATGACTGGCGTGATAATGCTTATCAATGGAATGCGGCAACCAAAGCGAGAGCAAGTACACATCACAGATATGGGAATTGTAGTAGGTGATTCTTTTTATGACTATAAGATGATAAAAGACTTTGCGCTTGTCTATGAACCGCCGATCGTTAAGGTTCTTTATGTAGATTTCAACAGTACTTTGCGACCAGTAATTTCACTTCAACTTGAAGATACTGATCCAAATCTTATTCGAGAAAGTCTTTTACCTTATGTTTTTGAAAATCTCGACCGTGAGGACGAGGCCTTGACAGATATGTTGCGGAGGCTGTATAAGTTATAGGCAATTGCTGTAAAAAGTGTAATTTAAATTCAGAATTTAGTATTTTTACAATCTTTCAAAAATGCGCCCGTAGCTTAGTTGGATAAAGCGTCAGCTTGCGGAGCTGTAGACCGCACGTTCGAGTCGTGCCGGGCGCACCATAAAATCATCCCATTGACGGGGTGATTTTATTTATCTATTTGGGTTTTGATAGGCTTGTCTGTCGGTGTCTGGATAGAGTAATATGTCTGTATATGATAAGTCCTGAAATAAGAGAGAAAAAAGAGCGTTATCGTGAGAGCCAGATGCTTAATGAGAAGGTTGAGAAGAAGATTTTGGATAAAATTCGGAAGCAAGAGTCTTATTCTGATGTTGTATTTTGCCCAAATAAATCATGCGGAGTGCCAGTAAAGATTGTCGATGAGCCTGATATGATTATATTAAAGTGTTCTATGTGTGGGTTTGAGAAGAAAATTAAAAAGGTTTAGTTTATGTCAAACATTAGCAAAACAGTCCAAGAACATGTGCTTGCGGAATCGCAAAAATCTGAGAGTTTGTTTAAAGATGCATATAAAGAGCATTTTGAGGGATCATACGCAAATCATGG
>DMOG01000029.1 GCA_003453595.1 Candidatus Uhrbacteria bacterium | reverse complement strand
CACTTATTTATTATCTACTGCGGATCTGATTGACAAAAGTGCTGTTTGCGCCTACTCTTTTTAGCCAGTCCTTTTCACTTCAACATAGATTTCGCATCTCGCGCAACAAAACCCCAGCCAGGAGACAGCAATGTCCATCATCCTCGTACTCATCGTCCTCATCGGCTCCGTGTTCGCACAGGAGCCGATGATCGCAGTCCACAAGACTTACGGGCTCTTGGTTGCCACCGAGAGCTTTGCCGATTCGGAGCTGTCGCGCCCTGGCGCGACAGCTCTCTGTTCCAAGAATGTGCTGGCTCTCTATGAGTCCATGCCGTTCTCGCAAATCAGCAATTTGTGCAAGGAGCAAGACGCCACCCGCGCCAACATCCTGGCCTCGGCCAGGCAGATCCAAGAGTGCGCCCAGGAAGGCGACACCATCCTGTTCTCATTCACCGGATTGGGCGTGGGGGGCGATTTCGGAGATCCGATGTTGCTCACCTATGATTCCTCCTTCACCGTAAACGCCCTGGCAGACACATCGATTCGGATTGACGAGCTCTCGTCAGTCCTGTCCAAGAACGGCGTGCAGGTCGTCATGTTGCTCGATGCGTCACTCAACATTAAGCTCGACCTCGTGTCTGATAGCGATCCGCAATCGATGACGACCGCGGGCCCAATCGCATCAGATGTGCCAGGGAAATACCTGTCGCTCTCCTATGCTCCCATCGTCGGGGTTTGGCCACAGAACCCGAACCTGTTTGGCAACACGCTTGCCCGTGCGCTGGGCGGTGCGGCTGACGACAACGGTGACGGTGCGATCACGCCTGGCGAGATCAACCGCTACATGGTCGCACAGATCAATGCCGAGGCTGGAACACCTCCCGGTGCACGCGGCGAGTGGAAGTCGGCGGCCGAACCGATTCTCACACTCAAGCGTCAAGGGGTTGCTGTGCTTCTGCCAGAGCCAAGCTCATGGCGACCGACAACTTCGCCGGCACTCAAGCGCACCGCCATCATCGGCGGAGCCTCGATGCTCGCCATGAGTGGAGTGAGTTACGCGCTTTCGTGGCGCGCGCAAAAATGCCTGGAAGAGGTCTGCTACCAGGATCGCGACGAGTATGACTCCGCGATCTTGGTGCGCAACACCTTCTTGTGGGTAACCCGGGGGTCAAGCGCCCTGGGCGTTATCGGACTAGGCGGAGGCCTGATCCTATCGCCCAAAAATACCAGCTTGAGCCTCACGGCTCGCTGGTAAAATCTAAAATACAACTACGCCCGATCTCCAAAGGAGGCCGGGCGGTCGTGTTTTAAACTTTTTATTTCTTATTACTCAACTAAATCTAAAGTCTCAATTTCCTCAAGGGGAACAAGTTCTTCTTCTGTCACCAATCCTGCCTGCAAACGCTCAAGTCTTTCTGTGATTAGCACATTATCAGGATTAAGTTCTAATACTTTCTGTACCTCCTCAATTGCTCCCTCTATATTTCCTTGCTGTTCGTAAACAGATGATAAAAACCAACGAGCGTTACTATAATCTGGCGATAAATTAACAACATACTCGAGCTCTGTTTGGGCGTCATCTAATTTTCCTTGCTGTAAATACAAAAATCCAAGCTGGAGCACTAGGTTAGCATCATATGGGTTATCGGCTTGTAATGACTTTATTCGAGCGATTGCTTCGGAAAGATTACCTTGACGCTCATAGGCAAGTGCTAAATAGTATTGAGCTGGCGCATAGTCGCTCTTTAAGGAAAGCGCAGTATTCATGGCCTCAATCGCATTTGTTAATGCGAGCAGTCTGGCCTGTATTGACGAATCGGCTAAAGTCTCATCATCGCCACCGATGATTGAGGCAAGGGCATCAGCCTGTGCCAAATATCCCTGTCCAAGCGCCAAGTAATACTTTGGATTTGTCGGGGCCAGCAATATGGCTGACTGATAAGCTAATATAGCAAACTCGTCTGCTCCTAAAACAAAGGGTGTGATTTCTCGATATACGTCTGCGAGCATTAACTGATTTTCAATAACATTAGGTGCTAGTTGCACTGCTTTGATTGCATTACTGGTGCCTTGGTCAATATAACTAAAAACGATTTCTGGGTTTACTGATGTGTCTGAGAGCAACTCCCCGCTTTTATACAAATACGCAAATGCTAAATTCCTAGCATACACATCGTTCCACTTATTTAATGATTGAGCTGTTATTAACTGTTTTATAACCTCGTCTGTTGAGCCTCCTGACCTACTGTTTGTTATGGCTTTAGCATAAGCAATGTCAGACCCATACCTAGAGGCTGTTAGAAAACCAACGATCAAAATAGTTAAAGCGCAAACGATACCAATAAAAATGGCAAAAAATAAATGCACTTGTGACTTATCAAAGGCAATTCCTTTTTCCTCTTTATAGCTAATCCCTAAGATCATTGCACTAAGCAACCAAAATACTGTCTGCAATGTCATGTCTGAGGAATAGAATAATTGTGATATTGCCAAACATAGCCATGCCAATAAGAGCCCTAGATATAACTGATGTTCAGCCCCGCGACTATTTAAAACTATCTTAAATCCGTTAACCAGAATTGAAATAACCAGTAATAAATACAAGAATACAGTTGCCCAGCCCATGGTTGTTAGCATTGTCAGAGCATGGCTTGATGAGCGATTAAAGACTGTATCCCACAAAACTGAATTATTTAAGACCTCGGGCTTATATTTTTGAAAATTAATTTCATATGTGCCAGGACCTGACCCAAATAACCATGAATTTTCTGACAATGTTTTTTGGGAAATTTGCCAACTTGTTAAGGTCGTTGGTGCCAACTCTGGTGGACTACTAATTTTTCCAGGCGTTGAAACAAAGATAAATATCAAACAGGCGACAAGCAGTGCTACTAACAAAAATAGCTTTTTCCCTTTAATGGCTGTTATGCGATTTGAAAAAGAGCTAACAAAGAAGGCGCAGATTACAATTACAAATAGCGCCCAGAGCAACCAGTAATCAAGAGCGTAAAGAATAAAAATGGAAAATGGAATTATGGCGTAACTGGAAACTCGAGTTGCAAAACCGGCCACTCCCGTAAATAAACTCTTTGGCAATTCCCTAATGTTAAATAATAGTGAAAAAGAAAGAGCAGACATGACAGTGCTATAAACCCCAAGTGCGTTTGGAGCACCAATAAAATTCTGCTGTAAAATGACAATGTTGAAAATAGCTAATACTTGCAAAAGCAATATTACTGAGGCTGGGATAATCAATGCTTGAATAAACTTCGGTAGTGTTTCTTGGCTAACAACATTTAACCCAACAAGCAAAAGAACCATGCATGAAAGCCAGGTCAACAAACTGGTGTATTCCTGCCCTGAGGATCCAAACCAGCTTTGATATTGGAATAGAGAAAAAATTGTAGAAATTAAAATACTTGCAAAAAAGGCAAGCAACAAACCATAAACCCAGGTTTTTTTTACAACTAATGCTTTTTGAATAATAAGCGAGCTGACCCATGCTAGAAAAGCGATAATAGAGCAAAGAACCAATAATGTTTGCTTATTAATCTCCAATGCTTCTGATGTCCATGGAAGGTAAGCGATCGGGACTAGCACGACTGCCAGCAAAAAGAAAAATCGAGCTATGGATTGCGAGAATAAAACGAGACGATGTTCTCGCCTATGCAAGAGATCATTTATAATCATAAAATTTACTCAATTGATTCAGTGACTTGTTCTGGAACTATTTGCTCAATCGGCTCAGTAGCGTCATCTTCGATAACATCTTCTCCCGCAACCTCATCATCAATAACCTCGATGACATCCTGACCCTCGACCTCTTCTCCGATTCCTTCATCAACAACTTCTTGGTCCTTAACCTCCTCAACCTCTTCATCGATAACCTCTTCAACAATAACCTCCCCAACTTCTTCGTCCTCAACCTCATCATCAATAACCTCGATGACATCCTGACCCTCAACCTCTTCTCCGATTCCTTCATCAACAACCTCTTGGTCCTCAACCTCCTCAACCTCCAAAATATTATCCTTCTCCACTTCCGCGTCAGGTGCGTAATCCTTGTGATAAGCAATCACTAGCCAATCAACATTTGCGCCATTACTTTCCTCATTATCTCTAATGATAAAACCGTCAGTATCTCTATTTATAGCGTAGAGTGACCCGGTTTGGGCGTCAGCTGTCAAAAATACGCGGTAGGTGGAAAGATTATCAATTATTTTTTCAAAATTAGGGTCAACATCCGCAAAGATTACATGCGCTCGACCATTTTGGAGCTTGATGGTACCAGAAAGCTCGATGGTTGTTTGTGGCGAAACAACCGCATAGGCTTCGATTTGCTCTCCACCGTATGACTTTATACTTTCCACAAACCTGCCACCGGTCTTGATTGTTCCGTCTTCAGAAATTGACCAAACATTCCCAATTCCTGCAATTGATCCAACTGAAAGCAAACTACCTCCACTTAGATTCACAATTCCGGAAAGGTCCAATGTGCTTGATGAGGCCACCTGGGTAATCGAATTATCAGAAAGATCAGCGCCTTGACCATCAAAGTAAGAAGGACGGACAAAAACGGAAATCGAACCGACTGCTCCAGAGAATGCTTCCATAGCATAACCAACGATTGGACCAGCTTGAGTCGCCTTCATGGCATAACCTGGCTTTGACGATGTTGTTAGCGGATCACCAATTGAAACCGATCCGTTCTCATTACTTACATATGTTGGCACCCGACCAGAAAGCGCAATTGGAACATGACCATCGATATTATTTCCTGCTAAAAATCCTGGTTGAGTGGAGACAATACCCGCAATTTTTGCATCATAAGTAGTACCGGTTGATCGTTTTACCGAATCCTTACTGTTTGCAAACACGACAACTTCACCTGGCGCCACCGGTTCGGCGACCGGGAACATCTCGGCAAAGTCATACGAGCCTGATCCCCAACCAGATGCATTGGTACGCATAAAATCTCCACCAAGCCCTGAGGAACCATCGTAATAAATATACTTATCAGTCTGCAAAGCGCCACGATCTGATGGATACAAACGACCTGATATTGCCATGTCACCATCTTGATTGATAAATCCAACTTCGGTCTGGTCTGTATTTCTAAATGATAATTGATAGTTTGACGCGTCAGTAACACTATTTACCAAGCCCATGGAAATGTCCTGAGCTGATGCTCCGTCCCAGCCTGACCCGCGAAGCATTAGTCCATAAGAATCAAGTCCTGGCGTAACCGCGTCGGCCGTGCCAACTAAATCAAGTACTAAATCAGTTCCAACTGATGTCATACTGCCGTCTTGTGCTAAAACATTTATTGCTTGCCACTTTGGCTGAACATAGACATTGATCATTCCACTGCCGGTTAGGTGTGATTCAAGCGCCCTACCTATAACATATCCAACTCCGGTTGCTTTTCGAGCTGTGCCAGAAACTGATGAAAGAGTTAGATAATCCCCTGCAGAAATTGCACCACCTTCGTCATTTACCTTCACCGGAACTTGTCCCAAAAGAGCAACCGGAACATATGCTCCTGTCTCTTTCCAGCCATCAAACCAATTTCCCAGCGTATTTGGTGCGATTGAATATACACCAATCATCTTATTAGCATCTGATGCTAGTATCGCATTTCCTGACAAATCAAGTCCGATCACATCACCTTGAGTAAAGCTAGGTAATGAACCGGAAAAAAGCTCTGCATAATCGCTTCCTGCTGATGCATTTGTGACTCCGCCGGCGCCGTTTCCTTCCACGGCACCAAGGACTGTTCCATTTCCATCCTTGAACATGAGATAGTCACACGCAGCTGTCGGATTTAAATCTAAACAAGCCTGTATGCTGATGCCCATATTTGTATCGGCATTCCCATCATTAAAGAAACTGGCAATGTAATCTGTTGTTCCAAATGCAGTAACATACATTGCTTGCTGATCCCCAATTTGATTAACATATAACGAATAGCCTGTCCCAGCATTTGTTGTATAAAGCGTATTCCCTGTTGATGCGCTATCACCCATACTCAAGCTTACTAATCCTGCACTGGTGTTAATATAATCGGTCACGCTATCATCACGCGAAATATATAGTGCAGATCCTGTTGTTAGTGAGGAGTTAACAATTGATGTGATAAAACCACCTGTTGCACCAGTTCCATCAACTTCAAGCTGATCATAGATGTAAAGATCACCAGCTCCTTGTGCATAGGTTGCAGAAGAAGGAGTGGAAGTGTTATCAATATGAACAGCTGAGCCATAGAAATAGCCAGCATAATTCGAAGCTCCTCCTGATGCTGTCGCGTAAATACCATGACGGGTTGTTCCATTGCTGGTATTAGAAAAATAACCTGCGTAAGAACGAGTTAATGTGCCAGCGCCAGCTGTTATGCTTCCATAAACACCGACAGCGTCAGTTATAGTTCCAGCATTTCCTTGTACTTCTCCGTATGTACCGATTGCTAGTGGGATAGTTGTTCCTGCGCCTACATTTATACTTAACCCATGCAAGCCATACATTGCAGTGTCAACTGGTAGTGCTGCCGTTGAGTTATTATATGCAATTCCTTGAGTACCAATAAGCCTTTCGACTACTCCTAATGTATTATTTATCGCTTTACCGCCTATACCTGTCGGAACTAACAGATTCCCAGCAACTTCAACAGATGAATTAGTTACTTGTCCATAAATTTGATACGCCTGATAAGTACCAGCGCCTCCATTAGCGCTAGTAGATATTGTTGCTGTTGACTTCATTGAATATGTATCTAATGGTGTTGCACCATATACCAAATCTCCTGAATGAATGATATCTCCACCAGAAAATTCCCAATTATCTGCATTAAATGTTATATCTCCTTGACCCGCTGTTGAATCTTTGAAATTAATTATCGGATTTGTAGCGCCATCTCCTAAATACATTGTCCCTGTTGATGGAACAAAACCAAATTCTGAAGCAGCAGCTGTAGCACCGCCTATTGCTATATCATCTGTTGATGTTGTTGTGTAAACCGTTGACCCACTATCTGTCCAGCCAATATCATTTAAAAATGCAACTGTGCCTGATGCATCTTGAAAAGTGATTGTTTTATCAGAAACTGTCGGATCAGTTATAGCAAAAGTTGTTTCAAAAGCATCAACAGTTGCACCTTCAAAAACAAGTGGCAAAGCTCCAGAGAAAGTCGAACCAGTAAAATCGTTAGCACCAGTTATGGAATTATCTGACCCAAGACCAAAGAAATTGGTTGAATCAAGGCCATCAAGCATATCAGCATTCATGGCATACGGACTTGCTACTAAGCGTTTTCGTGGAGTAAGTAGCTCGCCGTCAATTGTAACTTGTAAATAGACAGAAGCATCATCAAAAACTGTTGTGGGAATTGCGGCAAACGAGTCACCTGTATCACCGAGATTCTGTGTAAATAACCCGTCTGTTAAAGTGACAGTTTTTGCTGTGGCAGTTACACAATTCGAATCAGAATTTGACCAAAGACAATCTGCGCCAGCTAAAGAACCATAAAGTTCAAATATCATGTCAATTGTTGCGTCAGAAATTGGAACACTGTTTGCGTTTAAGATTCGCCCCTGATAAGAAATCATGCGTGGAGGTTCAGCAGCGGCAAATATTTGTTTTATAAAGATTGCATGGCTTGAAAAAATAGCAAACAAAATCAACAAAAGCATTGCGGCTTGACGACCGTTTAGAAATAATTTTGTTTTCTCCTTCATACTTCCACAGCTATACACAATGGTTATGCACAGATGCGGTATTACGATGGAAACATTATACCTTAATTACCAACTTTTTTCAGTGACACATCCACAGAAATTACATCTGGTTCTTTATTTGATGAAAAATCAATTGGACGCACCTCTTGTTTTTCATATCCAGGTCTTTCAAAAGTCATAAAATACTGATTTGGTCCGGCCATAAATGCATAACGACCTTTAGCGTCAGTAACGGTAGACTCAATCAAACGATTAAATGCTGGCTCAAACAAACGAACAACTGTATTTGCTAGTAATTTAGATTTTGATGCATCGGCAACAATTCCCCATCCTTTCTTTTTGTGCCAATGAGTAAGAATAGCAACAACCAAATATACCAGACTATGTAAAACAACAAAGGCAAGAGTTGTTATTGATGGTTGAATAATGAAAATTACTATTGAAACTACCAAGCCAAAAATTGCTAAAGAATGTAAGAATAATCTTAAAAATCTCTTTAAAATCAGCTTCTTTGGCGTATGAAAAGCATCGGCGTCAGATGGATCGATGGGAATATTTGCAGCAATCAGTACATTATCTTCTTTTACTTCAATAACTCCATTGGTGTAGATATCTGTAAATAAAACATCCGTGATTTTACCTTGCAGGTAAGTGCTAGGAAAAACAAACCCAGCCTTCTTAACTTCGATTGTATAAATTCCAGGATGCGCTTTAAAAATATAATGTCCTTGGCGATCCGATACTGTTGTTTTGATAAGTTTTTTATTTTGATCAAAAAGACGGATGGTTGCCAAATCAATCGGTATTTTTGTTATGGCATTGTAGATTGTGCCAATACGCTTCTTCTTTCTACGAGCAAAGAAAAGAGCAGGTGAACTAAAAAGATATCGCAAGAATGTAAGTAAATTAAATGATGACGAAAGAATTCCTACTGCAGTGATTACAGACGCTATTGCTACTGGTTTGGAAATATCGGCTACCGCTTGGACTAATGGTAAATTACGAACATCATCAATGGTCTCAACAATATTTACTATGGTACCTATCGCTGGCTGAATCACTTCGTCAACTGCTCCGCTTGGTTCTTCAACAACTATCTCTGCTGGTAGCCGAATCAACTCTATTGATGCTCGTAAAATATTATTTGAAACATTAACTACAACATCTGCATCGCCATATCCACTTTTCCCAACATGGATTGTATAAATGTTGTTTGGTACATAAAAAGCAAACGCTCCAGATGAAGATGTAATAATAGGATTTACCTGTCCATAACTCATCGCGCCCCATTGAACACGGTCACTTCCCTGTCCTTCGTAGACGATAATCACTGCGCCTTCAATCGGGGTTTGTTGATTATCAATTTTCTCGAAGACTAAACCACGAGAAATACCTGAAAATTCTCTTACCAGGGTTTCTGTCTGTCCGTCAGTATAACTAACTACTATTGTTAAAGGTTGAGTTGCGTCAGATAAATCAACTAATCCTTCATACTTTCCATCACCAATACCAATTAACCCATAGGAAATATCATCAACTATAGCTACCACTGATTCAACAATTGAGGAATCTCCAACTGTAACAATTATGTCGACGACTGAATCGGGAATGACCTGATCGTCAGCGAGAACTATTTGTTTATCACCAACTCTGATCTCTGTTTGAATTGATCTATCAATTTGTTCAACTTCGCTTCCTGACCCTAAGTCAGAAGAAGTGGTGCCATCATCAGATCCAGGCGCTGGTGATGGTTCAGGTTCTGGACTTGGTTCAGGCTCAGGTTCAGGCTCAGGTTCAGGCTCAGGTTCTGGACTTGGTTCTGGACTTGGTTCAGGCTCAGGTTCAGGTTCTGGGGATGGTTCTGGTTGAGGTTCGGGAGATGGCTCGGGCTCTGGACTTGGGTCATCGCCACCTCCACCAGGACTACTACCACCACTCGATGCTGGGATTGATAAGCTTACATTGCCATCATCGTCAGACACAATTGGGAGAGGGACTGATCCAAATAGATCGTTGGTCGATGAGGTCAACCAAATAAAATATGTAGCTGCACCAGCAGGATTAGTAATTCTATTTGTGCCCGATCCATATGCCGAAGCATTTGTACCTATCTCTATGATCACCTCACTACCAAGTACTATTGATCCACCATCACCAGCACAAATTTCAAATATCAAGCTCTGAGATGATACAGAAAAACCTACTTGATCAACGCCAGTACAATCTGATGCAGTTGTTAAATCAATGCCGTCATCTGAAATGTCTACATCATCTTCGATAATTGAAGTGAGATCAAAACCAGATGGAAATGTGATTGTAATCATGTCAGCCGCAGGTATTGCTACCGAGGTTGTAAAAACGAAACGATGATTTGATGATGTACTTACTTTCAAGGAACTAGGTTGATCATAAACATCAGTCACCGTAGTACTGGCAAACACAAAATTAGCTGGGAGCAAAAGCACAGCGGAAATAAATAGAATACTAAGTTTAAGCGCGACGCGCATAGCTCCAGATAAGAATAAACAATAATAAAATTGCACTAATTACGGAAATAACTCTCCACGAACAGAACCAAACTGTTTTAGAAACTGTAAAAACCTCGGCGTTTTGCCATGGTTGAACATATAAACTCAATTTGTAGGGACCGACTGCCCAGGGAAGAAATTGGTTTACTGGTAAGGTACGAACTTGATCTTCCGGAATCCGTTTTAGTTCTGGATTTAAAATTGATTCATCGCTAATACGACCAAAAATGTTCTTTACCTGGATAACTCCGTCCGGTTGTAAAGTTCCTTTATCAATATTCTTAATTGTCAAATAGGAATTTACTTCGCCTGTAAATATATCTGATGATATCTGAAAATCAGTCCACTGAACATCGTATGGCACATCATCACCCAAGGTAATAAAGATAAGTGACATAATTCCAGTTCGTACAGATATCTGATCTTGATCCACTGGTTCTTCGATAATTTGGACACCAACAACAAATGTTTCCGAAAATGCATCTTGGCTTGGCAAAAATTCAATATCCACTGTCCGCTCTTCCTGAGAAACAAGGGAAAACTGCGAATCAACTATTGAAAACCAAGACCTTTTATTTTCATCAAGATTATAAAACGAATAATCACCTTCTTCTTGACCTAGATCAACTCCTACTATTTCTACTGTATATGAACGATCAGTAACTTCTGTATTTTTTACACCTATCTCAATCTGCTTTGACTCTCCTGGCATCACCTGGACATCGACTGCTGACGGGAAAACAACCGACGCGTGTGCCGGTAAAGCAAAAAATATAATCAAAAATGAGAAAAAAACTCTAGTAATCACCCACATATATAAAAGTCAATGTTTGGGAATACAACCCATCACTTTCAAAACCATCTATCGATGTTTTCACAGTTAGATAGTCTCTGGAATCAAAGCTTACCGCGCTACGACTACCTATCTGTTGTAATGCTGTGGTGAAAGCTGAATCTTGAGTGTCAAATGTTGATAATGCAAGACTAGAATCAGATGAATGTGCTCCATATTCACGACTCCCAGCTGAAACAGTACCATCAGAAACATCTGTAATTGTATCTATCCCATTTGTCAGGTCTTGATTTTCATAAACATATACAGAATATCCATCACTAACCTCGGCTGACACTTCCCAAGCGATTATTGATGTTGTAACAGTTAGGTCAGATATGGTCCCAAATGAAACCGATGATGCATCAAGCTCATAGACATAATCATTATTTCCATCAACCGACGGCATGCCACCGCTACCATAATTCCAAGCATCAACTGTGATTTGGCTGAGTCCTGAGTTGATACTCAATATTTTTCCTGTTGCGTCAATTTGTCCATCACCTTCGCTTTGTACTAAAGCAATCATTTGTCCGGTTGAAAATGAAGATGTTGATGTAACTGTAACAACTGTACTTGTAACTATCGTAGCTGATACTTGTGATGATCGATCTTGAAGAAATATTTCAAAATCTGCAACCCGATCATATATTCCTGCTCGATACCCTGAGTCAAGATCATAATTTGTTCCATCGCTCCTCGTCGCGGCAGCTGAAGAAACCGAATCTCTAAGCTGATAGGATGCTGAGGACGATCCTTCCCCGCCACCAGCATTTATTTCATCCCATTGAATCTCGTAATTTGTCGATGTCATTGTGGCAAAAACAGAAAATGACAATCCAAAAATTGTAGTCAAAGCAAGTAATCCGATACCAATGCCTCGAAGTTTCATACACAGCTATTATAGAATGAACACAAATTTGCGTCAAAGATAGATTTGGCTAACCTTAGCCCAATACTTAATGATAGCTGTGGATAAACACAAAAAAATTTTAATTTTTTATTATCTCACTGTGCATAACTTTAAATTAATTTGTCTACCTTAGCGTAGACAAGTTCCCTATGAAACTTTTTTGACATTTTAAATAAATTTTTATCTTTGATCCTTTATTAACCCCAACATTTTAAATTTGGTCATTTATATAAAATAATCTTAATTCATTACTCAGCAATATCGCAAACAAAAATATCACAAATTACTTTATAAGATATCTATTACTCCCCCACTAATTAATGCTTATTATTAATAATCGACAATTCTAATCAAATACGAATATTTTTTTGATAAATCTGATTGAAAACAATGCTGATTAGTATTCAATAAATACTTATAGGTATAAATAAAATTAATAACATATATTTTTTGATACAAAAAAACTCAGTTATAAAATATACTGAGTTTTAATTATTTATTCTTTTGATTAGCCAAGTAAAAAATCTCCTTTTTGACTGCTTACTTATCTTCAATGAAAAAGCTCAGCTTTTTCTTCATCTCGTTACAACCGAGCTAAGCTCGGTGGTGACCTCGGCAGGAATCGAACCTGCAACCTTATCCTTAGGACGGATCTGCTCTATCCAATTGAGCTACGAGGCCTTGTTTCACATGGACCTAGCGTCGTAAAACTAATGTACGAGCTAAATTCAAGATAGTGGTATAATAACACAAAATAAAATTATGACTACAGAAACCAATATTATTTTAGCGATCGGAATAGTGACTATCTTTTTCTTGATATATATAACTTTAAAAATCACAGCTGGTAGTAAGATGCAAGCGTCGCAAAATAACCTAGACCAACTTCTGCAAATTGCAAAGGAGGACATACACCGCAGTGCTAGTGAAAATAAAAATGACCTTTTGGTTCAGATTCAGCATTTGAAGGAGCAGATGGATCAAAGCATGCGCCATTCACATTCGTCTTTGCAAAAACAATTTGAACAAACAACAAATATTGTCCAGGATGTGACAAAACGCTTAACCGATCTTGATCGAACAAATAAACAGGTACTTGATTTCTCGTCGCAATTACAGGATTTACAAAATATTCTAAAAAATCCAAAGCAAAGAGGCGTACTTGGTGAATATTGGCTTGAAACTCTTTTACAAAATGTTTTACCTCAGGAAAGCTACAAAATGCAGTATAAAATCGGCTCAGATGAAAAAACCGGTCAGGTACAAATTGCCGACGCTGCTATATTTGTTAGAGATCAGATAATCCCAATTGATGCAAAATTTAGTTTAGAGAATTACAATAGAATGATGGAAGCAAATGAAACTGGAGAACGAGACAAAATCGAAAAATTATTTAAAGCTGATGTAAAACGAAGAATCGACGAGACCAGCAAATACATTCAACCAGAAAAGGGAACTATGAATTTTGCATTCATGTTCATCCCAGCCGAAGGAATTTACTATAATCTACTTAATGCCGAGGTCGGATCTGGAGTAAATAGCAATAATTTGGTTGATTATGCAAACGCAAAGCATGTTATGCTCGTTTCTCCAACATCTTTCTACGCATATTTACAGACAGTCTTAATGGGACTTCGCGAGCTACAACTAGAAAAATCAACTCAAGAAATTCTCAAACGCGTAGCTGAACTTGGCAAGCACATGGCTAGCTATGCCAACTACCATGATCGATTGGGAAAGAACTTGAGCACAACAGTAAATCAATTCAACCAATCAAGTGGGGAATTAAAGAAAATGGGAAAAGATATTGGTAAAATAACATCGGGCGAATCGGAAATCGTTATTGATGCTGAAGAAATAATCCGACCATTAATTGATTAATTTCAATAAAAAAACAGAGCCATGCAATTACGGCTCTGTTTTTTTATTGTGCTTTCTTTGAAACCATTGCTGATCTTGCTTTTATCCTGGCAGCCTTATTCTTTTTGATGATATTTTTATTTACCATCTTGTCAGCCAATTTATAGATCTTAGGAAGGGTTGCTTGAACTTCTTCAATTTTCTTGGCAGTAGCAGCTTTTCTAAGCAATCGTCTTAGTGATTCAAGTTCAGCTTTTTGAACTTTGTTAAGTTCTGCGCGCTTTTGACTTTGTCTAAGCGCCTTTTTTGCATTTGCTAGATTTGGCATAATATTATTTTGAGCATGATGTTATCAAGGACAACGCAATGATAATGAAATTAGGCTTTTTTGTCAATTCTGTCACTAGCAAGACAAAATGCCGATATATCAGTACTTTGTTTAGATGTTAATTTACTGGTCTTTACTGCAAAATCCATTTCCAGCATCTTTTTCTGTAAATTGATAAGACCGCCTAGCTCAAACCTGCCAACCTGACTAAAAAGCTTTTGCGCTACAAAGGGGTGAATGCCCAATTCTCTTGAAATATCTTGTTTCGTGGTATTTCGATGCTCGTGCAACAAACTAGCAGTTGCTATTAAAAGTCGGACTTGTCTGACAAGCAGTGCAAATAACTGCGCATCAGGCGTGCCAAAATCTCTCTGATTTTCAAAAAGCAAATACATTTTTTTAAGATCACCGTTCACGCAGGCATCAAGACAGGCAAAAATCTGATCATCAGCAGTAGACCTAACAAGAAGATCTATGTCAGACCTAGTTACAGCCCGACCCTGACAATATGCTACCAGCTTGCTAATTTCGCCAGCCAACAACCACAAATCAGTCCCAGCGACTTGCACAATATCCTGTGCCATAGCTTGGTTCAAATCCAGTGATTTTTGTTTTGCTTCTTGCAACAACCACTTACTTGCTTCAGAAACAGACAGAGGGCTGTGTTCATAAACATGGCTGCCTGATGCTAGCGAACTGCTAACAATCTTCATCTTCCTAGCCTTTTGCGCATCAATTTCATCAAGAACAATAACTATTGTTGATTCTGGAATTTTATCAAAAAGTTCTATCCATTGTTTTTCTTCTGCTTTTTTTAAACCAGAAAGAAGATTTTTGATTATTACCATGCGCTTTGGTGCTAAAAATGCTGGCGACTCAACTGCCTGAGCCACAGCTCCAAACTCAAGTCCAGAGTTGCTCACATTAAAAATGCTCAAATTTGTGCCAAGCGCATCAAACTTTTCCAAAAATCGTTCTTTCATTGCCAAAACCTGATTTTTCGAAGAGTATGAATCACTTCCAAAAATAAAAATCAACATAGTAGACACATCTTATCACATTTCAAGGTAGCTTTCCGACCTTTCTTATTGATTTAATTAAAAGCAAAATAACACAACACCCCGGCCATTGGCGACGCGGGGTGAGATGACGAAAATTACACAATTTCCAGCTATAGGTGATTAACAAATTCCAGAAAAATGTGATTTGCACTAATCTGGGCAATCTCATGTGCCTGAGACATATCGAGTAACTCAAGACTAATTGCTAAAGCAAGCATCAATGCCTCGTCATATAACTCACCCAATCCAGAAAATGCTAGAACATGATCACGGGCTGAAATAGCGCCTCCAAACATATTCTCTTGCACATTCCGAGTCTGCCAACTGGAAGACTTTTTGAGCGCATATCTTTGAAATCGAGCCAGCCTGCTGGCCATCTCTTGGGATAATCCGCTATTTCGCCAGGCGCACTGTGGCCCTGACAAACCAATGCGGACAGTGAGAAGATAAGGGCCGTTTTGACCATCGTACTGATACACCGTGAGGAATCCACCTCTACGAGTAGCGCCAATTTTTCTGGTTTTAAGCATGAGATCAAGCAGTCTTTCAGTTTCTTGGATAAAACGAACTGACGGAATAGAGCTCACAGACACCTCCTGACTATTGGGTAACATTTTCGATTACAGTGTGATATGCAATCGACAAAAATCATCTTTTCATGGAATAGACAAACAATCAACAATTTCACTAGCTAAATTGATTAACTCAATAAATTACTTGTTCAATAATTGACAAAAACTCAATTTTTCACTATATTTCCACCTTGCTTAACCTTTGGAGGCATCGTGGCAAGAGGAAGAAAAAAACTGGCATGTACGATTACGGAATTTATGTGGATGTTTCCAACATCCTCATCAACTACCCGGACAGAGTCAGCTTGATGGTCCTGCAATGGAAGTTACAAAAGTACTTCAATGCCAGGGTCATCACTTATCATCTATTTATCTCGCTACCTGGCGACAGGCCATGCAGAGAACGCCGTATCGCCGATGCTGCTCGCCGCCAACCCTGGTATGTTGTCCACGACGAACACAGGCAAGTTGAGATGCGTGACGGCCGGCGCACGGAAAAAGGCGTTGATGTTGACTTGGCTTGCCAGGTTATGGAAGACGCAATGCGCGACAAACACGATTTTTATGTGATTGTCAGCGCTGACAGCGACTTTCTACCGTTAGCAAGACGCCTGCGAAAGCTTGGAAGGCAAATAAAGATCGTGGGTCCTTACCATGCGACAACGCACGAAGTAAGAGATGACCCGAATTTTACCAATATCTTTGATGTTTACCCTCCGCCTCAGGTGGAACAAACTTTCAATGATAACCTTGATGACGACGACCCGCCTCTTGGTCTATCGTCAGACGAGGAATGATACGCGTAGAGCTGCCCTGATAGGCAGCTCATTGGTTTTTATTTTTCTAGTTGTTTTAATCCTTCTCCCCAATTATTCCCAACTTCCACATCAACCAACAATGGAATTTCGCTTTTCCAAACGCCTTCCATAATCTCACGAATATTTGGCAAAACACGATCCAAATCCTGATTCTTGATTTCAAACACCAATTCATCGTGAACCTGTAGCAACATTTTAATGTCAAAATCATTTTTTTCCATCCATTCCTGAACTTTAATCATCGCAATCTTAACCAAATCCGCTTGCGTTCCTTGAATTGGCATATTCACTGCCATGCGTTCAGCCGAAGCACGCAACTGCTGAATTCCAGAATTTATATCATGTAAATATCGGCGACGACCAAACAAGGTTTCCACATATCCATGCTTGTGCGCACTAGCTTTTGTTTCTTCAATATAGTTAGTAATGCCTGGGTGAAGTTCAAAATATCGGTCCAGGAAAACCTGAGCCGCTTCTTTGGAAAGTCCACTTGACCTAGCTAAATTATGAGTCCCCATACCATAGAGAATTCCAAAATTGATTGCCTTGGCTGCTCGGCGCTCTTCTTTGGTAACCTTATCTTCATTTTTTTCTAAAATCTCAGCTGCGGTTCGGCGATGAATATCTGCTCCGTCTTGAAATGCCTTAACAAAATTCTTGTCCTTTGACATAACCGAGGCCAGGCGAAGCTCAAACTGAGAATAATCGCAGGCTGCCAAAGTATATCCATGCTTGGCTACAAATGCATCACGAATGGCTCGTCCAAGCTCTGTACGAACTGGAATATTTTGTAAATTTGGGTCAGATGAAGACAGTCGACCAGTTGCAGTCACGGTTTGATTAAACGATGTATGAACTCTGCCATCCTTGGCTATCAACCTTGGCAATGAATCAACATAGGTTGATTTTAATTTGGCAAACTCACGATACTGAGAAATTAAAGGAATTATCTCATGAGTTTCCCAAAGCTTTTCCAACTCACTAGCAGCAGTTGAAAATCCTGTTTTTGTTTTTTTAATTTTTTTAGTTGGCAAATGAAGTGTTTCAAATAAAATATCAGCTAGTTGAGAAGGGGACTGAATATTAAATTCCTGACCCGCCAGCTTGTAGATTTTTTTCTCAAGCTTACCTAACTCTACGCCAAATAATATTGAAAGATTATCAAGATGTTTTTTGTCTACTTCAATGCCCTCATGTTCCATAAGATACAAAATTCTTACAAGTGGCATCTCAATTTCCTTAGCTAGCTTGGAAACTTTATCTTTTTCCAAGAGTTTTGCCAGCTTCTTATAAAGCTTGATGATCGCCTCCACCTGATCCTTTGCTTTGGATGTTTCCGACAAACCAATATCAACATACCGTTTAGCACAGGAGCTAAGATCAAAATAACGCTCATGGGAGGCGTGTAAATAAGCGGCAATCATTGTGTCAAAAATAGGTGCAGTAATCGCCTCATCAAACAAATGCATAACTTGCTTTAAGTCATGCCCAACCACAAATTTTGCCTTTTTAATCAATGACTTGGCTTGTTTAATATCGTCTTTGGACTTGGCTATAGCAATTTTTTTACCATCAGAAATTGCGATTTCTAACTCACCTTGACCAAAAAGAGTTTCCAAAGAGCGAACTGCTTGGACAAAAAGCATATCAGTATCAAGCACATCAACTGCTACTAATTTTATTTTTGTGTCTTTTGATAATTCTTGCTCAAAGTCTTGTTTTTCACCACTATACTTAGTAAGCAGGTGACGAAATCCGTAATGCTCAAATAAAGGAATTAATTTTTCAACATTTGGTTCTGACACTTTAGCATCAGACAGTTTAAAACCAGGCAATTTTACAGTTCTAACCAAACGAACAAGCACCTGCAAATCCTTTAGCTCTTTCTGCCTACCTTCAAGTTTACGAGCAAACTTTGCCTCCAGCTGGCCATCTTTTAATGCCCGCCAAATTCCATTAATTGACTCATGAGCTTGCAAAAGTTCAACTGCTGTTTTCTTACCAATCCCAGCAATTCCCGGAATGTTATCTGATGGATCACCCATCAAGGCTTTAAGATCAACCAATTGCTCTGGCACCAAGCCATATCTTTCTTTCACAGCCTTGGGATCATATTCCTTTGTTTCTGAAATACCTTTAATAAAGGTAATAACATGAATCTTATCATTTACTAACTGCAGTAAATCCATATCTCCACTCATAGCAATCACATCAGTGCCTTCCTTTGCATAACGCTCGGCTAGTGTGGCAATAATGTCGTCTGCCTCATAACCTTTTGCACTTAGGCTGGGAACACCGTAGCAAGCTAGCAATTCCTGAATCATGGGAATCTGGGCATAAAGCTCATCGGCTTTTTTTTCTCTTTGCGCTTTGTATGCAATATAGGCTTCATGACGAAATGTTGGGCCTTTCAAGTCCCAGGCAACTGCCATGTAATCTGGCTTGAACTGCTCGCGCATTTTTTCAATAATATTTCCAAATCCATAAACTGCGTTGACCACTGTTCCGTCAACAGCAGTGAGTGGTGGGATAGCGTGCCAAGCGCGATGCAATAATGCATTGCCGTCCAAAATAAGAAAGCGTTTTTGAGATTTCATACCCATACAGTGTACTAAATTTTACATAAAAAAGAGAGCCGCCCAGCAGTTCTTGCCAAAGCGGATGACAAAGGTTGGAGACTGGTCGTAAAAGGGGACAGACCCCTTAGAGTTGCCAGCGTTCTCGCCGCCTGCACCAGCGACTATAAATCCCGACTAAATTTTTAAGTTGCTCAAAAATAGTGCTATTTTAATTTGAGATAGATAAATATGAACCAAAGCCCGACCAGTTGGTCGGGCAAGACGATTGACTCGCAAACACTTAGACGAACCCGAGCAAAATCAGGCCAGCGTCCACGGCAACATGGCAAAACTGATCCATCTTGATACTCTTGAGCACATAGAACCTGGCCTTGAGAGCATCAATCAGCGCGTGAGACACAATTCTGATCACCAGCCCAAGAGCGCTCAGGCTAAAAGCGATCTCGATGGCAAATCCCGGCACGATGTTCATGTCCATCTCAGGGATTGCCCACAGAAGCATGATCGGCGCGTTGGCAGTGACTGCATGGTAGAACAAAACTTCGTAGCTCTTGCCCTTTTCCATGGCCATCCACGCGCTCTGCAGTCCGAAGTCCCCCCAGACAAACAAGAGGTACATAACCGCAAGCTTGATAACAACGAGCATTGCGTAGTCCATAGAACCTCCGGTTAAGAGCGCACGCCATTGTGCACTTTTAGAATCCCATATATTTACTCCACAGCCCAGATCCTCTGTCGTCTTTTTGGACACTTTTTGACGTGCGCTTGCATATCAACTATTCTTATAATATATGCGTATGGGACACTTAGATCATCTTCTTTCTGGGCTTGAAGCTTATGGTCTGTCCAAAAAAGAGGCAGAAATTTATTTAGCCCTTTTACAAAAAGGGCCATCAACAATCCTTGAAATTGCTAAAAAAACTCATCAGCCGAGAACAACTCTTTACCCAATGCTTGATAAACTCGTAAATGCGGGCATTATAAAGTCTGGCAAGGATAAGAAAAAAACTGTTTTCACAATCGAACACCCGCGTTCATTAAAACGAAAACTTGAGGAAAGAAACAAAACCCTTGATGAAATTTCCCCAGAACTCACAGTCTTATACGAAAATATCACCTCAAGCCCTGATGTTGTGTTTTATGAAGGGACCGAAGGATTTAAACGACTTTGGCAAAGAATTTACAATTCAGGGGTGAAAGAATATAGAATCCTGACAAATGAAAAAGGCATGCTTGAATATGTTAAAGAACCATATCTTGTCGAAAGCATTATTGCCAGACGAATTGAACTTGGTATTAAAAGCTATCAGATTATCGTAGAGGGCGATAAAACTAAAATTATTATTGATTCTGATAAAGAACAATTGCGTGAATCTCGACTACTTCCCAAAGACGCACTTATTCCGGCAACCCTAATCCAATTCGGCACAGAGGTCGCCTTCATGACAACTCGGCGTGAAAACGCTATGATAATCATGACTAGCGGGGATGTTGCCATCACCTTTAAAACAATGTTCGACCTTCTTTGGAAATGCTCAAAGAACCCGTACGGGAATGTTTAAAGTGTGAAAATTGTTTAAACTGTTTATTCCGGAGTCAACAACTTAAATCACATTATTCCCACCCCAACGACAGGAAGGATCTTCTCGAAAAGATCTCTCCTATCGTCGAGATGGAACAAGGCCTTTTCTACCACTTCTACCTCATTAAGCCCTGCAAACTTTTAAACCCTTTTTATGACCCCTACTCAAAAATCACTTGAACAATACTTTGCCGAGTATGGCGTCACTGACGCTGACAAAAAAGCTAAGCTCTTGCCCCTTATTACTGATCTGATTTATGACCGCAACATGCATGTTGTAAATCTGGAAACTGAGGCTGATGAATATAGAAAACATCAAATAGAAGAAGGAATTGCAGAACTTGAGGACGAAATAAAACGACAATTTGAATCTTGCCTATGAAACCTACAGCTTTAATCATTCTTGATGGTTTTGGTATTGCTCCACCCTCTGACTCAAACGCGATTTGGACTGCACAAACTCCATTTATTGATTCGCTAATCAATATATATCCGACGCACTTGCTCTATGCCTCAGGAATTAATGTTGGACTGCCAGAAGGCGAAGTAGGGAACTCGGAAGTCGGACATCTAACTATTGGCTCGGGAATTTTAAGTTATCAAAGCCTGCCCCGGATTGATCAAGCGATTGAGTCTGGAGCTTTTTTTGCATCTGAAAAACTAAAGGCAGTTAAAAATCATTTAAAAGAAACTGGCGGAAAACTTCATGTATTGGGACTTATTGGAAATGGCGGAGTTCACTCCCACAGTCGACATCTAGACGCAGTTCTAGAGTGGTCGCACAAAAATAAACTTCACAAAAAAACTTATATCCATGCATTTTTGGATGGTCGTGATACGCAAAAAGATCTAGGAGCGCAATTTCTAACAGAACTCCTGGCAACTTGTGAAAAACAAAAAATTGCCGGAGTAGCCACGGTTTGTGGCCGTAAGTTAGCCATGGATCGAAATAATAATTGGGACAGAATTGCTCAAGCCTACAATGCCATCGCCCTGGGCCAGGCGTCGAGCGTCACTCAGAGTCCGATAGAAGCAGTCCAGGCTTCATATGCAAATCAAATTTTTGATGAAGAGCTTGAACCAATCGTTGTGTCTGACAAAAAGGGAAGTCCTTTGGCAATTTTTGAAAAAGGGGACGCGATCATCTTTTTTAACTTCCGCGCCGACCGCGCCCGAGAGCTTACTCACGCCATTGTTGACACTCAATTTGACAAATTCAATCGCGTTCAACAGGAGAATCTTCATGTTCTGACATTTACTGAGTATGAAAAAGGATTGTCAGTAGATGTGCTGTTTGATCCTGAGTTGATAGCTAATCCACTAGCAAAAGTTGTTTCTGATGCTGGGCTAAAACAATTGCACATTGCCGAAACCGAGAAATACGCGCATGTCACATTTTTCATCAATGGCATGACCGAAGCTCCGTTTACTCTTGAAGATCGTGAGCTTATTCCGTCACCATCAGTTGTCAGCTATGACGCCCAACCAGCCATGTCAGCCCAGCTTGTTACTGATAAAATTCTTGAGTCGCTGGAGGGTCAAAAACACGACTTTTACATTATTAACTACGCCAACCCCGACATGGTTGGCCACACCGGAAACCTGGAAGCATCAAAAAAAGCAGTTGAGGCAACAGACAGCGCCCTTAAACAAGTTGTTGATAAAATTCTCGAGCTTGGCGGACAAGCCTTTGTAGTAGGGGATCATGGAAACGCTGAAGAACTTGTGCACCCAGTAACAGGACGGGTTGATAAAGAACACAACAACTACCCAGTGCCTTTTATCTTAATTGGCGAACGATTCAAAGAACTTCGCAATACGGAAGTGACCCACGAAAACCTACACCTGCAAGCACCAATCGGAATTTTGGCAGATGTGGCACCGACAGTCCTCAAAGCCGTAACGCTTTCAATCCCAGAGGAGATGACAGGAACGCCACTTATTTAACCTTGTTTCCAAAAAACTAATCCCGCAACATCAAACCCCGAGTCACAGACCCGGGGTTTTATGCATTTATCTTACCAGTCCTACCAGTCTTATAGGTGCTACAACCTCGCATCAATCTTAATCGCAATAGGGCAATGGTCTGACCCGAGAACATCTGACATAACCATCGCATCTTTGATTTTTAATTTTAGTCGCTTATCTGCCCAGAAATAATCTATTCTCCAACCAACATTTCGCTCACGGGCGTGGGTGATTACATCCCACCAGGAATAGATATCACGCTTCTTTGGATACTTGAATCGAAATGTGTCGATGTAGCCTTTGTCTTCCAGTTTATCAAGCCACTTGCGTTCCATTGGCAAAAAGCCTGATCGAGTCTCGTTTGCTTTTGGCCGAGCAATGTCAATTTCGTGATGAGCAGTATTGAAATCTCCACAAATCATGACTGGCTTCTTGCCCGCATACTCATCGAGCAACTCATAAAAGCGTTTGTAAAACTTAATCTTATAATCAAGTCGCCCAGCGTCGCGCGCGCCGTTTGGAAAATAAACATTAAATAAATAAAAATCTTTGTGTTCTGTTAAAATAATCCGACCTTCCTCATCCAAAATCTTTTCTCCAAAATTTGAGATTTGCATAAGCGGTTTGCCCTTAACCAAAGTCGCAACTCCACTATAACCTTTTCGATCCGCACTATTCCAAATCCCAGTATAACCGTCTGGATGCAAAATCTCATCAGTTAATTGACCAGGCTTGGCCTTGATCTCTTGCAAACAAACAATATCTGGCTTAGCTTTATTCAACCAATCCAAAAACCCCTTTTTCATAACCGACCGAATTCCGTTAACATTCCAAGAAACAAGCAAGGGATATTTTTTAGACATATCAAAATCGATCTTTATAATTTTCAAAAAATGTTCCAAGTTGTGAATGTATGGGATTCGGAATCGAATCCATGGTAAACCAACCAAGCTCCTGTATCTTTTCTGGTTCGGCATTCTTTACTCTCAAAGGATCAACGAGAACTTTGAAATCAAGTGCAATCCAATGGGTTTGCTCACCCTTATGTTCTCGATGCACATCGCGATATCCAAGATGTTCAATCTCAATCGGTTCTGCGCCATACTCTTCAACAATTTCCCTGCGCACGCTATCAAGAATCTTCTCACCAAACTCTGCCCCACCTCCACCAATATCCCAACACCCATGCTCATCACGACACTTGTTTGATCGCTTGTGCATCAGGACTTTTCCCTGGCCATCATGGCAATAAAACACCACACACACCCCAGTATAATCAACACCTTTTTTCATATATCAATATTGTACTGCAAAAGCTAGTATACGCCCATATATGTATACGCCCATATATTGACTAATTGTTAAAAATATGGCACTGTCCGCTGACCTGCATCCCGCAGGCGACATCAGTTCGTCGAAGGAGGATACTCGCCGTGCAGAACATCGGTCCATTCATCAAAAGCATGACTCAGTTCCAGCTCCGCGACTACGCGGAGGAGAGCCCGGACAAGGTGATCGTCATCATCCTGGTGACGCCGGCGGAGGCAGCGATCCTGCTGCTCGCCAACGGCGTGCGCCAGGGCATCGGCGTCGGCAAGGTCAACGCACTGGTGATGCACACGCTCAAGCGACTCAAGTTCCTCGTGAACATCGGTGGCAAGGCTGGTCGCACGGCCCGTCACCAGTTCACCCCCAAGGCGATCTTTCGCCTGCGCTTCGCCAAGCGAGAGTTCGACGAGGTCTGGATCGCTCTGGAGGAGAGCGACAACACCCTCGAGAGCTCGCAGTGGCGCTCCGACCTTGAGCTCATCGCCGGTGAGCTCGCTTACGCCGAAAATGAACGCTATGAGGCCGAACAAGCCGACTGGCTCGCCAGCCGGCGCCACTAGAACCCCCTCTACTGGAACGATCGACATCGATCGCCCCAGCGCCCTCCAGCCGTTCTCCCTAGCAAGACGGCTGGTTCTGTTTTTAAAACAAAAAAACCTCCGCTAGGGAGATTTTTTCATGGGGCGGCCAACGGGAATCGAACCCGTAATAGAGGTACCACAAACCCCTGTGATAACCGTTTCACCATGGCCGCCATATTTTAAAGATCGTCTGGTACCCCCGGCAGGAATTGAACCTACATCAAGGCCTTAGAAGAGCCCTGCTTTATCCATTAAGCTACGGGGGCGATATTGCGAAAAGAATATATCCTAAATCTGGAGAAAAATCAAGAGACGGTCAATGAAACCGCCTCTTTTCTTAATAAAATTCAATTACTCCTTACTCTTCCCCTTATCAGCCATCCCATCAAATGCGCGCAAGATTTCAAGTGGAACTGCAAAAATTACTGTGTTTGATTGGTCTGATGAAAGGTCGTTAAGTGTGCTTAGTGTTCGCAAGTGCAAAGCTCCTGGATTTGCCGAAAGCATAGCAGCCGCCTGACTAAGGTTGGTAGCTGCCTCAACCTCACCTTGAGCTTTGATCACAACCGATCGTCGCTCACGCTCTGCTTCTGCCTGTTTTCCAATTACGCGCTTCATCTCTTCTGGCAAAGTAATATCCTTAAGCTCAACATTTTCTACCTTAATTCCCCAAGGATCTGTTAGCTGATCAACAATGTCACGAATTCTGGAACTAGCTGACTCACGCTCTGAGAGCAACTGATCAAGCTCAAGCTCTCCAACCACATTTCGCATTGTTGTCTGCGCCAACTGACTAACCGCATAGCGGAAATCCTCAACAATGTTAACTGCTTTGTCAGCGTCCGATACTCGGTAATAGATAACGGCATTAATGCGAGCACTGATATTGTCCTTGGTGATTGCTTCTTGATCAGGCACATCAACTGCTTTAACACGAATGTCGACTTTTTTCATGCTCTCAAAAACAGGAATCACAATCCGCCAACCTGGCTGACGCATGCCAATGTACTTACCAAGACGATACTTCACACCAATGTGTCCCTGGTTAACCTGTCGAATGCAGACAATAAGAATAAACAGAACAATGACAAAAATTGGATATCCCATAGAAATATGATTTGTCATCCCTAGCTTGACCCGTCTGACGGGTCCCAATTAGGGATCCGGCAATTCGATTCTTGCTAGAATTAATTATACCTACACTGTACTTAAAATTCACAGTTTTGACCGGCTTTGTTGCTTAATTCCTCC
>DMOG01000025.1 GCA_003453595.1 Candidatus Uhrbacteria bacterium | reverse complement strand
GGAGGAATTAAGCAACAAAGCCCATTGAAAGTGTATATTAATTCTCAATATTTATCGAATTGTTTGTGATATAATTTAGATAATAATCTGGTTAATATGAATAAAATTCAAGTAAGAAATGCACGGGCGAATAATTTAAAGCATGTCTCAGTGGATTTACCACTTCAGAAACTTGTGGCAGTTGTTGGAAAGAGTGGAAGCGGTAAGTCCTCGTTTGTTTATGATATTTTATTTCGAGCATCACAAGGGATTCCTGTAAAAGCAGAAGTTTCGAAGCTCCCAAAAGTATTTATATTACCGCAGACAGCGAAAGTATTAAAAAATAAAAGTTTTTGTGAAACTAATTTTGAGCGATTAAAAAAAATACTGTCAGAAATTAAGAGTGGTGAATTATTGATCGTGGACGAACCTTGCGCAGGCATGTCCAAAGCTGATCGATTGATTGTATTGAAACTGCTACATAATGCTGTGAAAAAAGGTATATCAATTATCGTGGTGGAACACAGCAAAGATATAATTGCCGGAGCTGACTATATTATTGAGTTTGGTCCACAGTCTGGCTCAAATGGCGGAGAGGTAATTTTTCAAGGATCGCGCGATAAGTTTAAGAAAGCCAAGACCCCGACATCGACTTATGTGTTCTCAGATAAAGCTTCAAATGTAGAATATGACAGAGATCCAAATAAAAAGGCTCTCTGCATGAAGGGTAAGCAATTAACAATCAAGTGGATTACAAAAAATAATTTAAAAGATGTATCTGTAAGCTTCCCATTATGTGGCCTTGTTTGTATTGCTGGGAGAATTGGAGCAGGAAAGACAACGCTTCTTTCGGTAATTTTTTCTTCGCTATTTAAAGGTAAGAATGCTTGGAAGATCCGTGCCGGTGTAAAGGTAAAATCGATTGATGGTAAAGCGAATGTGCGACGATCTTATTTTGTCGATCAATCTTCACTTAGCTCAATTTCCACCAGCACGCCAGCGACATATTTAGGCATTTTAGATTCGATTCGTGATGTGTATTCAAAACTACCTGAAAGTAAAAAGTATAAATTAACCAAATCAGATTTTCTGGTTAATAAACAAATCAACAAAGCTACGAAAGATAAAATTAACAAAGTTCTTTTTTCAGGCAAATCAATTTATAATGTACTTGAAATGACGATTGATGATGTTGCAAAACTGTTTAATGCTATCCCGCTAGTAAAAAGAAAACTCGGATTTTTACAAGAAGTTGGTCTTGGATATCTAGCATTAAGTCAGAAATCAAATACATTAAGTGGCGGAGAGGCTCAACGCGTTCGGCTTGCAAAAATATTATCAAAAAAACTTGGGGATAGATGTTTGTATATTTTAGATACTCCTTCCCGTGGTTTGCACTTGAGCGATCTACCTGTGCTTATGACTGTTTTGCAAAAGATAATAGACAAGAATAACACTGTTGTGATTGCTGAAAATAAAGAAGAGATTATTGTAAATTGCGATTATGTAATTGAATTATAAATCATTGCGTTTTGTGAAATAGAAACCAAACCGGTTTCTATTTTTTGTTTCGAAAATATTAATTAAACATGTACGCGTCCCATGATGCTCGCGCAATTTGTGTTGCGAAAATATAGTATTTTGCTTATAATATTATTCAATAAGTCACATATTCAATTATTATGAAATTTAGTAACTTCCTAAAAGTTATAGGACTAGGTTCATTGGTAGGTTCTGCTGAGGCCTGTAAAACAGATTTACCAGATCATAGACCCGCTATGACCACAGAAGAATTTCAAAAAACAGCTGAAAGTGTACAAGGTGAAAGAATGATTTGGAACTGCAACTTGAAAGAATGAAATTGGAGGCAGAGGCGTTAATTGAGAAAAATAGGATTTCACAAACAGGGGTAGGTGCCATTTCGGAAGACAGCCGTGAACGGTTAGTAGAGATGCAAAAATTTCTTAAAGACGAAAGAGCGAAAGATGATGAGGTTGAGCGTGAATTACATGCAGATCAATTAGGTGGTGAATTGCATAAATCAAAAAAATAATTTTTGCATAGTTAAAGTATCAAAGAATTAAAACACCCACATAATTGCGCGGGTGTTTTTGATAAAAAATTAGGTTCAGAATATTTTGATTATCTAGATGCAAATGGGATAAAAGAAAAAATACAAAAAGAAAAAGGCTCCTTAGGTAGTTAACCGTTTGGATCCTTTCTCGTATTGATATCAATAATGTAGCTTTTCTCATTGATTGCGTCAAGTTTAATCCACATCGTGTTAATCCACATCGCTTGATCCACAACGATATTTTCTTGTGTTATAATTTGTTTATGTCCAAGGAGGAAAAGAAAAAATATCCTGTTGAGTATAAAAAAATTTGGAAGATGGTTTGGCCGTCGGTAAGGCCATGGCGATGGTATCTTCCAATGTTTGCAATTCTTGCGATTGTACTTTCTGGTTTTGCCGTTGCTGAGCCATATATTTATGGATCGATAATTGATTCGGTCATAAATTCAGTTAGTGAAGCTACAGAGGCGATGCCTGCGTTTCGATTAATCATTCCGTTTCTTCTTATTTGGGGAGGTTTGGTGCTTTTTGAAACAAGCGTTGGCGCTGTTTACATGTATTTTAGTTGGATGTTTGGTAATTGGTTAATGGGAGCATTCTTGCAAGCTTGGTATGCGCGGTTGCTCAGGCTTGATATGGAACTTTTTAAAACCGAGCGTTCTGGTGAGATTTTGCGTCGGTTTGATAATGTTTGGGATTCAATTTGGAATATTGCGTTTCATGGGGTGCGGACATTCCTGGAAGCTGGTACAAGATTCATCGCCGCTATTGGTATTGGCTTGTATTTAGACTGGCGTCTGGCGCTAGTCGCACTCATACCTGTTCCATTGTCGATTATTGTTGGTTTTGTGAATTTAAAGACAGCAAATCGTCAACAAAATTCTGTTGGTAAATATTGGGATAAAATTACTGGTCATGTTGCTGACGCAATTTCCAACATCGCAACAGTTAAAAGTTTTTCAGGTGAGGATCGTTCTGTAAAATCATTTGCCAAGCTTTATGCGCTTTCATGCAAGCATCAATTTGCTATCAACCGTTTGTGGGCAACTGTGGAAGCTGGATATGGCGCAATTTATATTTCAGGCAGGCTGATTTTGTTTATGGCTGGCGCCTGGCTTGTACTGCAAGGCACAACTTCGATTGGAACACTAATTATGTTTTTGGGCTTTGCCAACTTTTTATTTGGCTCTGTGCAGATGATCATGTCAACTTTGCCAAATCTTTCCAAGTCCTTTGTGTATTTGAACCGCGCATCAAGCTACTGGTATGCGATTCCCGACATTAAAGATAAACCACACGCAATAGCATTAAAGAAAGTTAGGGGTGAAATAGTTTTTGATAAAGTTTCGTTTGGATACAAAGAAGGAAGAACGGTGCTCAAGGATGTGTCCTTTACAATTCCTGATGGAAAAGTGTTTGCACTGGTTGGTGAGTCAGGGGCAGGAAAGTCAACGCTGGCTCAAATGATGCTTCGATATCATGATCCACGCACAGGTTCAATTAGTGTTGACGGCATTGATATTCGAGATTTAACACTCAAGAGTCTGCGAGAAAATGTGGGATTTGTCATGCAGGAAAATCTTTTGTTCCACGACTCGATCATTAATAACATCCGACTAGCCAGACCAACTGCGTCGCTCAAAGAGGTTCAAGCCGCTGCCAAGCGAGCGCAGGCGCATAATTTCATCAAAGGTTTGCCAAAGGGTTATAATTCAATTGTGGGAGAGCGGGGAGTAAAGCTCTCGGGCGGAGAAAAGCAAAGAATTGCTTTGGCCAGAGTCTTGCTTGAGGATCCACCAATCCTCGTACTTGATGAGGCAACCAGTGCGTTGGATTCAAAAACAGAACATGATTTGCAAGCTGCTCTAAAGATAGCAATGACCGGGCGGTCAACAATCGTCATTGCTCACCGACTTTCAACAGTCATGGACGCAGATCAGATTCTGGTGATGGACAAAGGTAAAATTGTAGCACAAGGAACACACGAGGAGCTCATTAAAACCTGCGCAATATACAAAGAATTCTGGACCATCCAGGCGGGTGGGTATGTGTAGGGAAGTACAGAAGCCAGACGACAGATAAACTTGGCCTCTCTCTTTTTTCAAAAACCCTGTAAACATTGATTATTTTTTCTCGAGACTTAGACAAAATGTCTAAGTCTCTTTGTCTAAGACATGGAGACTTAGTCTCTAGAGACTAAGTCTCATAAGACTAAGTCTGGTGGTTACTCTATCCACAGGCTTGTCGTTTATCTGGGTTCTGGAGTCTGGCGTCTGTGTTCTGATATGCTAAACTAGGGTTATGAAAAATGTGATTTTACAAACTGGGGAGAATAGGCGACAGACTGTGCGCAAGGCGGTTGAGGAGCTTGGCGATGAATTTATTACTAAGTGTAAGGAGGCCAAGTCGATATTTATTAAGGTTAACCTTGTTGATTATCAATATGAGCTGGCCTGTACGCATGTTGATGCTGTGCGCGGATTACTTGATGTTATTCAGACCTATTGCAAAACACCGGTAAAAGTTGGTGATGCTGCGTATCGCGGTACAAAAGCTGGGTTTGAGCATCTTGGCTATGAGAGATTATTAAATGAATATTTTGATATCGAGCTGGTTGATTTGTTCGATGATAATTCTGTTGATGGATCAACAATCCGGCGTGATGGATCGCAAAATCCTATTTACAGATCAAAAATAGCGGTTGAGTCAGATTTGACGATTTGCTTGGCGCCGCTTAAGGTTCACGATCAAGTTGGACTTGATGCTTGCGTTTATTCTTGGACAACAGGCACATGGATTGTACCTTCTCGTATCAGTGCCACTGGTCGGGTTTGGGCGCGTTGGCCATGGTTGGAAGAAGAAGGGGAAGAGGCACATAGTCAAAGCATTGCCAGTTTGTACAAAGAAAAGCCGTGCGATCTTGGGATTGTTGATGGTATAATAGTGATGGAAGGTGAAGGTCCAGTTCAAGGTTCAGCGATTCCAATGGGATTTGTACTGGCTGGGTTTGACACAGTTGCAGTTGATGCAGTTGCCGGGACTCTTATCGGTCTTGATATATCAACGATTGGATATTTGCAAAAAATTGCTGAAGAAAAAAATGGAACCGCAGACCTTAGTCATATCAATGTTCCACCAATGCTCATAGCCGAGATTACCAGAAGTATCAAGCGGCCGGTGGGGTATTGATGGGGTTACACGATGCGCAGTGCACAGCGATAGAACATGTCACCATTCCAAAAGCCGTCCGACATCTGAGAAATCCCTTTGTTTATGTTGACATTCGATCGGGTACGACCCCCTTCATTTCCATCTCAACGATAGGAGAGATCTTCTCGAGAAGATTTCTCGCCCCGCCTCTTTACCCCCCTTTCAACCTTTTACACCCTTTAACCCCATTTTCTATGTCCACTTGTATTTTTCCAGGCCGATTTCAACCTTTTCATACTGGTCAGCTAATGGTTGTTCAAGGTATGGCACAAACATGCGAAAAGCCAATTATTGTTATTTGCCATGGTAGTGCGCGGGAAGATGACCTTTTTAATGTTGATCAGGTTCGTGAGATGATAAGCGCGTCTTTGTTGGAAGAGGGAATTGTGGAAGCAACCATCGTTGATGTGACAGACAGTGACTCTAACGAAGAGTGGGCTGATAAGGTTTTGGAAGCAGCTGGTAATCCAGTCAGTCCAAAAATTTGGTCAGGAGACGAAGAGATGAAAGCATTATTTGAAAAACAAGGAATTGAAATTCAGAATATCAAGCCAGTACCAGGTTTTACTGGCAAAGATATTCGAGAAATGATTATAAAAAAAGATATGAGTTGGCGCTCAAAAGTGCCTGGTGGCACAATGGTAGTAATTGACAATGTATATTTTAAAGAGTAGGGTTTTTCCACAGCGCTCGCAACCACGGAGGTGCACATGAGCGTACAGCCTGCAAGGTGGCAACTGATCGCATTGGCGATCCTCGCGATCGTCTCAATTATATTGTCGTTGCATTCCGCCAACTAACCCGCCCCTCAACTATCGAGTGGCGGGTCGCTCTTTTTTTAAAAAAGCATTCACCCGGGCACAAGGGCCCGGGTGGGAGGAGGGGAACGGTGTGATCAGCGTGGGGTCATACCGATTTTTCGGGGTCGTGGTACGCCTGCTTCTTTGACCGCATCGGTTTGTCCACGCAAGCTTCGAACATAGGCCTGTACCGCAAGGTTAGGCCCTTGTTCTTCTTGGGCCGGCCTTTCTAGTTGCCAGACGGTCACATCACCCTTGAACCTGTGTTTGAATTCATGGTTGTGTGCGTCGTGGAACTCCATGACTGCCTCACCTTCATCGGTCATGGTCGATACTACCTGCACGAACTCTTTGCAAGTACTGCAGGTGCCTTTGACCCCGAACCTGATGGGCCTTGGAGTTTGCCTGGCCAGGGTTGCACTTGAGGTTGATGAACGATGGTTTGTCTCGGTCACAGTGTCTCCTGCTTGGGGTTTATTCTATCTACACCAAACTAAGGGTATCGTTCGCGAGCTTGATAGTCAAATGCAATTTTTTGTGGATAACCTATCTCTGGCACCTGGTGCCGGACAATTTGTGAAAAACTTATTCACAAGAACAAAAACCGAACATGAGTTTGTTCTTTGTTTTCAAGCTATTTTTGTTTATTGGCCAGTGTTTTTAAGTGGAGAAAATGTGTTGACCAGAGGTGAATGGTGGGGTAAAGTGGAGTAGTAAAGGCACGAAGTGGGGAATGAGGCAATAATGTTTCATTCATTGCTACTTCGTTTTTCTATTAATAATAAAAAACAGAAGGACATTTCGGAAACTTCCCCTCATCAGAATTCATCCAAGATCGCGCTTGTGTGTCTTGAATGGCTTGTGATGTAGGTCGCAACCGCATGTTCCTTCCATATTTCCTATGTTCATAGGGGAATATCATCACTCAATCGACGAAAAAGGACGGCTTGCCGTCCCAACGAAGTTTAGAAAGGACCTTGCGAAAGGCGCGGTTGTGACGCGAGGTCTTGACTCTTCGTTATTCCTGCTCCCCTTGGAGGAGTGGGGCAAACTTTCTGATAAATTAGCAAGTTTGCCCCTGGGGCAGGCTAAGTCCCGTGCATTCGCCCGTCTCATGCTTGCGGGCGCAATGGACATCGGCCTGGATAAGCAGGGTCGATTCGTGGTTCCAGAGTACTTGCGTTCATACGCAAAACTTGGAAAAAAAGTGGTGATAGTCGGAATCCATACTCGTCTGGAAATTTGGGACGAGGACACATGGAATAAGTATCGTGAGCAAACCGAGACTGATGCGGTTGATATCGCAGAAGAGCTTGGAGCGCTAGGAATCTAAAGTCTATGAAACATATCCCAGTATTACTCAAGGAGGTGCTTGAGGGGCTAGATTTGAGCTCTGGAAATATTGTGGTCGATGCCACCTTGGGACTTGGTGGTCACACGCGTCAGATCCTTGATCGTATAGGACCTGCCGGAAAAGTAATCGGTTTTGACAAAGATGAGCGCAATATCAAACTTGCCAAAGAAAATTTGCTAGAAGTAAAGGATCGTGTCGAATTTGTTTATAGTTCTTTTGCTCACATAGGAGATTATGTTAAAGAACCGGTTGACGCAGTGCTATTTGACCTAGGGTTTTCATCAGTTCATGTGGATGATCCAGAACGAGGATTTTCCTTCATGTACGACGGGCCACTTGATATGCGCTACGACCAAGATCAGGCATTATCAGCAGAAACAATTGTTAATGGTTGGTCAAAAGAAGATCTAATTGAGCTGTTTCGCAAAATGGGAGAAGAAGAATATGCTCCCCAGATTGCTCGCGCAATTTTCGATGCCAGACGCAAAGAAAGGATCACGCGGACACTGCAACTTGTTGAGGTAATAGAAACAGTTGTTCATCGTCATGGTAAACAACATCCAGCCACTAAGGTTTTCCAAGCATTACGCATTGCAGTTAATGATGAGCTTGGGGAGGTTGAGCAGGGACTGGAAAGTGCGATTAAAGTATTGAAGACTGATGGACGAATCGCTGTTATCACTTTTCATTCTTTGGAAGACAGATTAGTAAAAAGATTTTTCAAAGCATCAGATGAGCTGGAGGTTCTAACAAAGAAGCCAATAAAAACATCATCAAACGAAATTAAAATAAATCCACGCGCGCGAAGTGCAAAATTACGCATCGCACGCAAAAGATAACATAGGAGGTTATGATATCATTGATCCCATCAGTAAAAACAGCGACAATTGCCTTTACATCAACTCGCGCCTTTGCGATTTGCGTACTAGTCTGTGTCGGATTTGTCGGCGCGATGTATATTTGGCAAGTTAATGTTTCAGCCACTCAAGGATATACAATGCGAGATTTACAACAAGAAATCGCAGTACTCGAACATGAGAACGGACAATTGCAACAACAGGTTTCATCACTTAGATCAGTTGATAGTGTGACAACACGCGTGCAAATGCTCGGGCTTGTGAAAGTAAATAATGTAAGATATTTGAGTCCAGACGATTCAATGGCGGTTAATAGGTAGGGCATATTCTTTTATCTCGACACCCAGTCCATCTGTGCATAAAGCTTTAATGGATCCTTTATAACTTCGTGATCTTGGAAGTTCGAAGAGCGAAGGACGGTTAGAGAGGTTATGAGGGAAGCTAATTGATTACTATCCTTGCACTTTAGTGTAGGGCTTTTGTTTTTTAGGAAAGTTTAAGATATTTAAGTTGTTGATTTTGGAAGGTTGAAGGGATTATCAATGGGCAGTAGCTAGTAGATCAGAACATAGTGACTGTCGCTCTACTAACTACTTTCGGCAATTTATCGTTTGGTTATAATTTCACTTTATCCTTTCCATTTTCTACGCTATAATAACCCCACTATGTCAGATGCTTATAAAAGGCCAAAGCCAGCCGTACTTTTGATACTTGATGGTCTTGGAGTAGCGCCAGATGAAGACGGCAATGCTTTTACTAAAGCACAGACTCCCACACTTGATTTGTTAACTCAACAATATCCAACCATGGTTTTGCGGGCTGCTGGTGAAACTGTTGGTTTGCCTTGGGGAGAAATGGGAAATTCTGAGGTTGGTCATCTTACTATTGGCGCTGGTCGAGTTTTTTATCAAGATTTGCCGCGGATTGATCACGCCATTGAAGATAAAAGTTTTTATAAAAATCAGTCTTTTTTAAATGCTGTTGAGCATGTTAAAAAAACTAATGGCACTTTGCATTTAATGGGGATTTTGTCAGCTGGAAAAGTCCATGGTTATAACAAGCATTGTTATGAACTAATGAAGTTGGCTAAAGATAATGGAGTAAAAGATGTTGCTATTCATGTATTCTTGGACGGAAGAGATTCGCTTTATAATTCTGGGATAGATTTTATTTTGGATCTTCAGCAGCACATTTCCGACTTAGGAGTTGGGAAGATAGCTTCGATCTCTGGCCGTTTTTATGCCATGGATCGTGACAATCGCTGGGACAGAACAGAAAAGGCCTACCGAGCGATTGCTCAAGGAATAAGCACACACTTTTTTGAAGATCCGATTGAGGCACTCAAATCATCATACTCAAAAGAAGTTTATGATGAAGAATTTATTCCAGTGGTTATTACTAAAAATGAAAAGCCTGTTGCAAAAATACAATCAGGTGACGCCATTATTTCTTACAATTATCGCGCCGATCGCGCACGCCAACTCGTAAAAGCATTTGTTTTTCCAACCTTTCATAAATTTGAAAGAGAGTATATTGAAAATGTTCATTTTGTTAGCATTACGCAATACGAAAAAGGATTACCAACAGATGTTGCTTTTCCACCAGAAACAATTGATCAAACACTTTGCGAGGTTGTAGCGAAAAATAAACTGGTGCAATTACATGCGGCAGAAACTGAAAAGTATGCTCACATAACTTATTTCTTAAATGGTAAAAGGGAAAATCCTCAACCACAGGAAGATCGAATCATTATTCCATCACCAGCAGTTTCCCGATATGATCAGCAGCCAGAAATGTCCACTTATCAAATAACTGACCGTGTTATTAAAGAGATCAAGACGGGAAATTATGATGTGGTGTTTATTAATTTTGCTAATGCCGACATGGTAGCCCATACTGGTAACTTTAATGCAACAGTGCAGGCAATAGAAGTTATTGATGAGTGTGTAGGAAAAATTTTAAAAGAAATTTTAAAACAAGACGGACTTTTGATGATTACAGCCGATCACGGTAATGCAGAAGAAATGAAGAATTTGCAAACCGGTGGAATCGATAAGGAGCATAGCACTAATCCAGTTCCTCTTTGGATTGTGACCAATCGTTTCAAAGGCCAGTCAAGCGCCAGCGGTGATGTGCCAAGTCATGATTTATCACGAATTGCACCAATCGGAATCTTAGCAGACATTGCTCCTACATTTTTAAGTCTAATCGGCTTGTCAGTTCCAGACGCAATGACTGGTCAAGATCTTTCTGAAGGTATTGGAAAGTAATATTTAATTTGTTAGTTTTGGCAAATGCAATGGGATAAAAATATATCAGCGAAAATTCAATCTTCGTTTCATTGCGAATATTATTTTTGGTCTCATCTTTCTGAATGGGGTTTGTATTTATACGGATTAATAATAATAGGTTTACTTTTTGTTGTTGATTCAGCCTCTGATGTTTTTTATTGGGTGGCTCCAGTGGTTATGGCTTCTGGTTTTGCTTTATTAATGCAGTACATTGTGAAGCGCCATCGACCACCAGAAGATAAAACAGCCTATCATCTGATGATCAAAACATATTCATTTCCTTCAGCTCACTCTGCCTCAGGTTTTGCCTTTGCAACCGCACTGGCTTATGCATTTTTAAATTCATCACTACAATACGCATGGATGTTTGTAATCGCATTCTATCTATTAGCCCTCTACATCTCATTTTCACGCATCGTTGTAGGCGTCCATTATTTTCTTGATGTTTTAGCAGGTTCTATTTTGGGGGTTATCATTCCGGTGACCTTTTTTATTCTAAGTTAATTTTATGCATTAGACCCCGCATTTTGGTGCGGGGCTACGTGTTGTTGTGAGGCTATTTGGTGCGAACAAACGCTGAGGCGATCTGTTGGCCTTTTAGCGTAAGTTTCCAGTACGGACCTGGAATTTTCAAAGCAAAAGACCGCACCCGAGATGAGAGCGCCGGGGCGGTCTCTGGGTACGGTCGAGTTGTAGAATCTACTGGGAGTAGTCCGGGTAGACCCAACTCACCTTAGAGCCATCGGGCAGGCGCGCCCAAATGTAGCTCCAGTAGCCATCAGCGCGAACATCGATCCACGCGTCGTCGTAGGCCTCGATGTCGGCTCCGATATCAACGATGAACTCGAAGGTGAGCATGAAGCGGAACCACGTGGCTCCATCAGCTTGGCCATCCTCCACATACATGAGGCGCCCTTCGGTATCAAGCGTTCGCATGCCTGTGACTTTGAAGTATCCCACGCCCTCAACCTGACGCTCGACATGACGCAGGGTCATCTGAGCTTCGCTCTGTCTCTGCAGCATGCCCCAGAACCAGTCAGGAAGGATACGGTGTTGGCCGATACCGACAACATTGAAATCGTACCCACCGTGGTGGCCCCAGAGCGGAAAGTCGCGACGGAGCATGTCGGTATTGACGAGCTTGCGGAACAGCTCTTCGAGATCCCCTTCGACAGGGGTGATCCAGCCGCGGCGCTCCAAGCTGTGGTAGGGGTAGGGATCGTACCACCCGAACACGAGTTGGGAACGGTTAGGGGCAGCCGAAACGAAGCTACGGAGCGAGGCCGTATGATCCGGTCGAGGAGCACGGCACAGGGCTTCACCTTTGGCATCACGGTTAATGTAACCCCAGAACACGAAGCCGCGCTGGTGCAGGTCGGGGTTGAAGGTGCCGACGATCAGGAGCCAGACCGAGGTCGATTCCTTGCAGAATTCGCAACGGCCGACTCCAGTGCAGTTACAGTCGCTCGTAAGTCCACGAACACCGAGCTGCACAGGGGTTGGATTGTCAGCGATCTGTCCGAGTGCCCACGCTTTGGCACCGGGACCTTCTGAGATCTCGCGCCGATGCATGAGGATTTTATCGAAAGCCATGAAGACCTCCATCATGTGTTGAATGTGTCTAGGACGATGTAGACACCACACCCATATCATATGCATGAAGCAAATGACGTCCTGCCGGGTAGCAAGACATAAATTACAACACCAAATGAGGCAAGAGTCAATCTATATATGGAAAAGCCCCATAATCAATGAGTTGATCTACGGGGTCAGGTCTTTACTCGGAACACCAAATATCTAGAACTGGGGTCAGGTCTTTACCTATTACTTTTTGATGTATTTATTAAGGATTTTGATAAGTTTTATATATATAGACCTAGATATTTTGTAATTTTGACTCAAATATATTTCATTAATTTGATGGAGTCTATTTTTTTTGTTAAAGACTAGCCAAATTCATATTCATGTGTAACGAGTAAAGACCTGACCCAAAATTTGAAAAATGGTGTTCCGAGTAAAGACCTGACCCCAAGTTAAAAATCGACATTATCATTCCGGTGACCTTTTTTATTCTAAGTTAATTTTATGCATTAGACCCCGCATTTTGGTGCGGGGCTACGTGTTGTTGTGAAGCTATTTGGTGCGAACAAACGCTGAGGCGATCTGTTGGCCTTTTAGCGTAAGTTTCCAGTACGGACCTGGAATTTTCTCTAGCCATTCCTGTTTTGCCATTTTCTGCAGGATGAAAAGATGTCTCTGCATTGTCGGCTCAGCTTTTCTGCAAACATTCATCGCAGATTCGTGGTCGATGTGACCATCCATTTGCTGTATGTCGGCAAGAGTTGCGAGGATTTCGCAGCGTCGGATTTTATTTCCGTACATTGGACCGATAAGGCTTTCGAGTGATCCTTTCTTGATTACCTTTTTCGGTCTTCCGATCTTTTTGTTCGATCCTGTTTTCTGTGCAGTTTCTGCTCCCTGCATAGCGTCGACGTCGATATTTGTAGACATCTTGATGATGTTTGCAAGCGCGGCGTTAGAGAGGGTCTTTGGGTCAGCGAAGTCTTGTGACAAGTTGACTTCGCACGCCCTTGGTTCACGCCTGAATCTGTACATGTCCCTGCTTTCCAGGAAAAAGACAACAGACGCGTCCCATTCCTCGATTCCGTCTAGAACCCTGTCTACTTTTGCATGATCGCCGAAATAGTATCTTGCCAGAGCGCGAGCGAGCGAGCCTGGCAACAACCCATTTGCTCTGATCATGACAGAGGCTGTCCTCATTGCCATAACAAGCGCGAATTGAATCTTCGTGATCTTGAACCTCATGGTTTTATCCTCGGCTGTTGAAAGGGATGAACATCGCGCAATCAGCTTGCGATATTTTTAATCAAAAGTCAATGAGTTGATCTACGGGGTCAGGTCTTTACTCGGAACACCAAATATCTAGAACTGGGGTCAGGTCTTTACCTATTACTTTTTGATGTATTTATTAAGGATTTTGATAAGTTTTATATATATAGACCTAGATATTTTGTAATTTTGACTCAAATATATTTCATTAATTTGATAGAGTCTATTTTTTTGTTAAAGACTAGCCAAATTCATATTCATGTGTAACGAGTAAAGACCTGACCCCAAAATTTGAAAAGTGGTGTTCCGAGTAAAGACCTGACCCCAAGTTAAAAATCGACATTTTTGCTTTAAAACGCTACAATAGTTTCATTATGAAACGACCAATACAGGCTATTTTGCTTGCTGGCGGAAAGGGCACTCGTTTGGCCCCACTTACTGATAATTGTCCAAAACCCATGGTTTTAATCCATGGTCGGCCAATGATTGAGTATGTTTTAGATCATTTAAAAAAACATGGGATAACCAGTGTTGCTTTGTCTGTCGCTCACATGGGAGATCAAATTAAAAATTATTTTGATGATGGAGCAAGTTTTGGCATGGAAATATCATACTTGGAAGAGCCAGAGCCGATGGGAACTGGGGGTTGGACTCAGCTTGTAGATTGGGATGAGCTTGATGATAATTTTATTGTGGCCAATGCGGACAATTTATTTTGGATTGATATTGATAAATTTTTTGATCGGCACAAAGAAGTTGGGGGAGCGGCAACGATTGGGGCAATTGAAATTCCAGTGGATAAGCATGCGGCTTACGAAGTTTTGGTGCATGATGAGGATAAAAGTCGACTAATAAATTATATTGATCGAAAAGAATGCGAATCACATTTGAAAAATTGTGATTCGATTTTTGTTTCCTCAGGTTGGTACATTATGACGCCACGAGTTCGAGATCTTATCCCCAAGCAGTGTCCAATTTCAAACGAAATTGATATTTGGCCTTTACTTGATAAAAGCGACCACGACCTTGGTTTCTATCACGCCACTGAACCATGGTTTGACTCCGGCACTCACGAACGCCTCGAGCGCGTGGCAAAGTTTATTAAGGAAAATATTTTGAAGGATTAAATATGGTAAAAAAAATTATTGCTTGTTTATCTGTCTTGGCTATATTTGTAGCAATTGTGGTTGTTATGATTTGTTCGCAAACATATCGATTTTGGATTCAAGACCCACCGCGGGATGCTGAGCCGATTCTGTTTGCTATTGGACAGGGAGCAAGTTTTTCAGAAGTTGCTCAAGTTCTTGAAGACCAAGATTTAATTGTTTCAAAGTTTTGGTTTACTTTTTATGCAAAGCTTGATGGTAGTGCACGATCAATTTTAGCAGGTACTTATCAAGTCGAGCCACGCATGAGTTATGCAAATCTGATAGATCGACTTACTCAATATTCATCAGGTCAAGATATTTCGATCACGATTCCTGAAGGATATTCATTAAAAAAGATTGGCAAGATTGTTACCTCGACTTTTGAAATTAGTGCAGAAGATTGGAATTATTGGACAGGGGTTAATTCACCATTGGAGCAAAGTTCTGATTTTATCAAGACAAACAAGCCCGATTCGGTAGATCTGGAAGGTTTTCTTTTCCCAGACACTTATCGATTTTATCCAAATGCAACTGCCGGAGATATTGTTACAACCATGGTTGATCAGATGGAGGGAGAAGTAGAGGGGATCGATGGAATTGAGGGGGTTGAGTCGATTCATGAGCTTTTGACTCTTGCGTCCATTATTGAAAAAGAAGTTCCATCGGCTAATGAGATGAAAATCGTGTCAGGCATTTTTCATAATAGACTTGAGATTGGAATGCCTTTGCAATCATGTGCAACAGTAAATTATATTACTGGCAAAGATACTCCGGCTGTGTCAGCTGAAGATTTAGAGATTGATTCAATGTACAATACTTACATGTACGCTGGTTTAACTCCTGGTCCAATCTCAAATCCTGGCATTAATTCGATCGATGCCGCTCTGCACCCACAATCAAATGATTATCTTTATTTCTTAGCAACTCCGCAAGGAGAAACAATATATGCAAAAACTTTCGATGAGCATGTTGCCAACAAGACTAGGTACTTGTATTAAGTTTGTTTTTTTAGCAACCCTGCTTTCTACTTTTTACTTTCTACATTTTGCAACGCCCGTTTCCGCACAGGAAAATTGGACGATCGACTCTTTTGATTCAGTAGTTCAAGTAAACGAAGATGCTACATTGACTGTTACAGAAACAATCGATGTGACATTTAATACTGATAAACACGGGATCTATCGTGTGATTCCAATTCGATATGAAGATAAATACGGAAATCAAAATTTAATAGATCTTCGTTTTTTGTCATTTAGGCAAGACGGCAAGCCGGCGTTGATTTCTTATACTTATAATTATGGAGATACAACGATCCGTATTGGTGATGAGAATGAGTTGATTACCGGATCGCATCAATACGAGGTCACATACACTGTTGATCGCGTGTTTTTATATTTTGACAAATACGATGAGCTTTATTGGAATGTGACAGGAACAGAATGGGAAGTTCCGATCGAGCGCTCATCAGCGACAGTAATTTTGCCTGATGGTACTGAGATTATTCAGTCATCTTGTTACACCGGAGAATATGGATCAGAGGCACAATTTTGTACAAAAGCGATTCAAGGATCAACAGAGAGTTTTTCAGCTAATGATTTTTTAACTGTGGCAGTCGGGTTTGATAAGGGTGTAATTTTTGAGCCAACATCGCTTGATCGGTTTATTTGGTTAGTGGAAGATAATTGGTTGGGCGTAATTCCGATATTGCTTTTAATTGGAGTGTTTTTCTTATGGCTTAAGCACGGAAAAGACATTAAAATTGATCGTGCGATTGTCGCACAATACGAACCTTTAAAAGGAATGAAGGCGGTTTATGCTGGTATGATTCTATGCAATGGAAATCTTAAGCCAGATCACATGAGTGCCATGATTATTCAATTGGCAGTTGATGGATATTTAAAGATTGATGTTCAAGAAAAAGAAAATCTAGCTGGTATTTTTAAGCAAACTCCAACAATAACATTAACTCCACTAAAAACTTCAGAAGGACTGGATGCTGCTCATGCGTATTATCATGACATGCTCTTTAAAGGGCGAATGGATTTAATTACGCTTGAAAATATAAAGCGTGTCGTGAACCCTAGAGAGGTTCAAAATCTGAAGAGGAAAATAAACGCCCAGATGTTTGATGATGGATATTTTATTAAAAAGTCATTAATTTATTCTATTCTTGTGTTTATTGTTGGCGTAGCCACAGCATTTATCGGAATAATAGTAGCGTCGGTTTTTGGAATATTCACAATTCTTAGTTGTGTAATTTGTGGAGTTGGAATTTGTCTATTCGGAGTATTCATGCGCAAACTCACTCAGAAGGGATCAGACGCTAAGTGGGAGTTGTTAGGATTTAAGGATTTTATGCATACAGCCGAGCGTTACCGAAGTGAGTGGCAGGAAAAAGAAAATATATTTGCAGAGTATCTTCCATACGCAATCGCGTTTAATGATGTGCAAAAATGGGCAAAGACTTTTGCAGGTTTACATCAGGAAAAACCAAATTGGTATACAGGGAATACAGCGCTTATAGTGATGGCCCAAACAGGCAGATTTAATTCCGTGACAAATTTTGTTAAATCATCAACCCTTCCAGGATCATCTGGCTCAGGCGGCGGCGGTCACTCTGGTGGAGGATTCGGCGGTGGTGGTGGCGGGTCGTGGTAGTGAGGGGGAAAGTCGAAAGTTTTTTATCCACCTTGGGCCGATCGGCTTAAGGTGGGTTTGTTTCGGATTTAAAACACAGAACCCTGCGCAAGAGCAGGGTGAGTCGTGAAGGAAGAGCTTAGCTTAGATATGGGGATGCTATCGCGGTGATAGTGGCATGAGCCAATCGAGCAAAGCCATTAATGGCACTACCAGGACGATTAAGATGAACATAATCGTTGTATTGCTAAATGTTTGCTGATTTGTAGATGGATGCACTTTGAGAATTTCTTTAGTATCAGGCTCAAGTGGCATTTAGATTTGACCTCCAGAAAAATGTTGTGGTGCTATGATAAATAGAAAGAAAACACTTGTCAATAACTTACTGCTCTTTGCGCTTCTTTCGTGATACAATATGAAAAAGAGACTTTTATGATACAAATAAAAAAAGAAGATAAAAATCGAACAACTCGTATGCCTTTAACCCCAGAAGAGGTTGAAGTGTGTAAACTTGCCGGGCAAGCTCCGCGCATGTCAGATATAACATGGAGAATTTTTAGAATCATGGCTGAGTTTGTGGAAGGGTTTCAATTTCTTTCACAGCTTGATCATGAGGTAACAATTTTTGGTTCAGCGCGATTTGCTCCAGACAACAGATGGTACCAAGAGGCCGAACAATTAGGAAAGCTTTTAGCAAAAAATGGATTTACAGTTGTTACTGGCGGTGGTCCTGGAATCATGGAGGCAGCAAATAAGGGCGCTTATGAGGCAAAGGGAAAGTCAGTGGGAATAAATATTCAACTGCCAACCGAACAACGAATAAATCCGTATGTAACATTTTCGCGGGCGTTTCATTACTTTTTTACGCGCAAGGTAATTTTGGCAGCCTCAGCTCAGGCTTATGTGTATTTTCCTGGTGGCTTTGGAACAATTGATGAACTTTTTGAAATATTAACTCTTATACAAACAGAAAAATCTGAAAAAATCCCAGTTGTGCTGGTTGGTAAAGAATATTGGGGAGGTTTAGAAGATTGGATAAAAGAATTTCAACTTGAAAAATTAGCTACTATCAATAAGAGTGATTTAGATTTATTTTCAATTGTTGATACAGCCCAAGAAGCGTTTGATCTTGTTAAAGATTCAACTGAACGTACATTCTTTTAAATTTTCTTATGTCAGAAAGACTTTTATCTCTTGCAAAGGCAATCCAGACTTCAGGTGGCGGTATTGAAATGGAAGAAGGAGCCGAGACTATTGAAGTAAGTGTCCCGGCAAGTACGGCAGCATCTTTGTATGAAAAGGTGCGTGTAACTTTGGAATATTCTGAAGATCATCTTCTACGACGAAACGCGATTGCCCGTATGTTGCGTCGTTTTTTGGGAAGTGATTTGCCTCTTGAAAATATGGCGTCGAGTCTTGTCCACGAACTTGTTTGGGCAAAATATTTACCAAACAAACAGATTCCAACAAAATTTATAAATAAACTTTCCCCGATTTTTCTTAAATACGGTCCTCTTCTGCAGTCAGCGGAAAATACTTGTAAGCCAGAATTTTCTTTTCAGTGGGTTCTTGATGTGCTTTCCACAGAACTTGAATATGTTATTGTTTCTCATCAAAAAGAAGAATTAATGGTTAGCTACATGTACGAGCAGATGAAAACGAGGATTGAATGGGATCCAGGAATGCTCGCCGGTCAAGAAGAAAAAGATCTTTTATTATTTATTGCTATTCATAAAACATTATTAAAGTCTGATTTAGCTACTCTAAGGTATAGAACATTGTCGCTTTATTATCCTGATTGGGACGGACCATCAACTCCGGCTCGAATAGATGAGGTGGCGACCGGTCTTTCAAAAATAATTGCCACTGTCGATGGGCAGATTGGGCATCCAATTGTTGAAAAACTTTCACAAAAATTGCGTCGGCAGGCAGGTTTGTTTAGAGTTTTGCAAGATGTAATTGAAGATAATCCAACTGAATTTGAAATTTTCGTTACCAAAGAACCGGACTTATTTGGTCGGGCGATTTGGAAAGCTTTAAAAAAACGAACAAAAGTATTTCGTTCCCGGTTAAAAAGAACAGCCATGCGCGCTGTTTTATTTCTATTTATTACCAAAATGGCATTGGCAGTTATCCTAGAAGTTCCGTATGATTTAATTATTCATGGTCAACTTTTTGTAATGCCACTCGTAATTAACATTTTATTCCATCCATTTTTCTTAGCTTTTATCAGTATGACCGTGGTAGTTCCGGAGCATAGCAATGCTGATGATTATAAGTCAGCGGCGCGGGCGTTGGTTGTGGGGGCAAACCATGACTTTTTAAATATTAGGATTAAGAAAGATAGATTTGGAACTTGGACAACAATTTTTACAATTGTTTATGTTTTTGTTTTCCTAGCAGTATATTCAGTTATTGGTGTTTTGCTTTACCAAATAAATTTCAATGCTTTCTCAATTGCATTATTCTTATTCTTCCTCTCTTTGGTAACATTCTTTGGAATTCGTATTCGCAGTTCAACCCGCGACATTCTTCTTTCGCCTCAGCGCAGAGGTGTGTTTGGTTCAATCTTTGACATTGTTGTTTTGCCAATAGTTCATTTTGGACGCTGGCTTTCGGTTAAGGTTTCAAAGATTAATGTATTTATTTATTTCTTTGATTTTATTATTGAATCGCCATTCAAAGTTGCAGTTAGATTTATTGAAGAATGGTTTGCCTTTATAAAAGATAAAAGGGAGGAGATTTAATGTCATTTTTCATTCCATACGCATCACTAAAACGATTGTTAAAATACACATGTGTTTGTGTGATTGTTTTTATTTTTATTGCACTGGTCACTGAGTCGATCTCCTACAACCGCAATCCAGATTATGGAGTTTCATTTTCATCACAATATGCTCAGTATCTTGGTTTAGATGTTAATGAAACTTTTGATGCCATTGTTGAGGAAATGCCAATTGAAAATATCAGAATTCCAATTTACTGGGATCAAATAGAGGCCAAACCAGGTGAATTTGATTTTTCCCAAATTGATTATTTAATGGACAAGGCAGCTGAAAATAACATAAAAGTGACGCTGGCAATTGGATTAAAGGTTCCACGCTGGCCTGAATGTTTTATTCCAGATTGGTCAGATCAGACAGATAATATCGCCTTTAAACAGTCGCTTTTTCAAATGATTGATGTGGTTGTCAAGCGCTACCGTGATCATCTGGCTTTGGAAAAGTGGCAAGTTGAGAATGAACCGTTTTTTCCATTTGGTGAGTGTCCAGCGCCAGAACCAAGTTGGTTTTATCAAGAAGTTGATTTTGTTAGAATGCTTGACCCGATTCATCAAATTCAATCTACCGCCAGCGGGGAGCAATCACTTTGGTTTTTGCGGGCAAGAGGAATCGATACGCTGGGTGTAAGTTTGTATCGCGAAGTTTGGAATAAAACTATTGGAGTTTTTATTTTTCCTCATCCTCCAATAATTTACACACTGCAAAGGATGTTGGTAGAACCATTTGTTGATTTGGTAATTATATCCGAATTGCAAATGGAGCCATGGATTCCAGAAGACATCGCCAGGACTGACTCATCCATTGAAGATTTTTATAAAATGTTTCCAGCAGAAGACATGCAGCAAGGTTTTGACTTTGCAAATTTGATTGGAGTAGATGAAATTGATTTGTGGGGAGTTGAATGGTGGTATTATATGAAAGAGCATGGTGAAGATAGGCTGTGGAATAAGGCTATTGAATTATTATCAAGTCAGGATAATTAATTATGAATAAAAAAGGAGGAAAAAAGTTTTCAGAAAAAAATGTTGTTTTTGATTGCGATGTGCTTGTGATTGGTAGCGGTGCAGCTGGGATAAGCGCGGCATTTTCAGCCAGAGGGAGCGGTAAAAAAGTAATAATTATTGAGCAAGATAAAGTTGGAGGTGAATGCCCAAATTATGCCTGCGTTCCAACCAAGGCGTTGATTACTTCGGCTAAAGCTTACTATTTTTTAAAAAATGAATATCCAATTTTAGGTGTAAAATGCGAAAAACCAATGTATTCATTTGCAAAAATCATGAAGTACAAGCAGTCAGTTGTCAGCGCAGTTACTGGTGATGGCAAGAGATTGGGCAATCTCTTGGGTCAAAATAGAATTAAATTAATAAAAGGATCGGCTAGATTTATAGATAAACACACAGTCAAAGTTAATAAGAAAAAAATCAAAGCAAGGTTTATCGTGATCGCGACCGGTGTTGAAAATACATTGCCACCAATCGATGGAATTGAGAAAACACCGTACTACACATACAAAGAAATAATGGATTTAAAAAAACAGCCAAAGTCAGTTGCGATAATCGGTGGCGGTCCAGTTGGTTGCGAGCTTGCTACATTTTTTTCATTGATCGGAACAAAAGTGACAATTTTTGAAGTAATGCCACATATTTTAGGTAGCGAAGATGAAGAGATAAGTTTATTAGCAAGTAAGCAGATGCAAAATCATGGAACTAACATTTTCACCAATACAAAAGTGTTATCATCAAAAAAAGTTGGTAAAAAAGTCGAGTTGGTTTACCAGCAAGGAAAAAAGAAACGAGAAAGCATGCAGGTTGATTTGATTGTAATTGCGGCTGGGCGCAAACCAAGAGTAGAAAATCTGCATCTCGACAGTGCTGGTATAAAGATTGATGCTCGCGGACGGTTGATTGTTAATGATTACTTACAAACTTCACAAAAGCATATTTTTGCTGCCGGTGATGTTACTAGTAAAATGCAATTTACACACACCGCCCACCGAGACGGAGGAGTTGTTGGGTGGAATGTTTGTGTAAATAATAAGGCAATGAAGAAAATTGATAATCGGGTGGTGCCGCGAGTAACTTTTACCATGCCAGAAGTGGCATCAGTAGGCATGACCCAAAAAGATGCCAAAGAAGCAGGTTATAAAATAACAGTAAAATCATTTCCCGTCGGCGCGCTCGGCAGGGCAGTGACTGAAAATAAGCGAGAGGGTTTAATCAAGGTCGTATTGAAAAAGGAAACTAATCAAATTTTAGGGGCACAAATTATTGGTCAAAATGCAGGTGAAGTGATACACGAATTAGCACTTGGCATGTACCTCAACGCTAAGTTTGACGATATCCAATCAATGCTCCACGCATTTCCAACATATAGTGAGGCAATCGTGGCAATCTAGTGGTAATGCAGGAAAACATGATAATATAGAGATACAAATTAAGCTATATCGCTAGTTTGTAATGTTTCAGTCATTTGTTCCTATAAACAACAAGATTCTGCAATATATACGAAAACAGTTCGTATATAAACCAGTTATGTGAAATGCATGTTTTACTTTTGGGCTATCGCCCAGCTCTAAAAAAGAATTTGAATTTTGTTTTTTTATTTATTAGAAAGGGGTATAAGGTGTTTTCTCCGCTCCGCTACGAAAACGATTTATTTATAAGGGGAAAACGAATACAATAATACTGCCTAACACGAAAATAGTTTATGCCAAAAATTAAGGATATACCAAAAATTGATCGCCCAAGAGAAAGGTTTCTGAAAAAAGGAGCTGACGCACTTTCAAAAAGTGATCTTTTAGCAATTCTTTTAGGTAGCGGAATTAAGGGGAAAAATGTTAGACAACTTTCTGAAAGTATTATTAAAAAATTTGGTAAAAACTTTTTGAACATAACCGTTGATGATCTTTTAGAAATTTCAGGGATTGGACAAGCAAAAGCTCTACAGATAGCGTCTGCAATATCATTAGTAAAAAGATTTTACGACGAAAACAAAACTAACGAAATTGTAATAAAAAATTCTCAAGATGTTTTATCCCTTACATACGATTTAAGAGACAAGAAAAAAGAACATTTAGTTTGCCTTTATTTAAACGCACGAAATACTTTACTAAAAAAAGAAATTGTCAGTATCGGTCTTTTAGACAAGGCATTACTGCATCCGAGAGAAATTTTTTATCCTGCAACCGAATTAAACGCCGCCAGCGTTATTTTGGTTCACAATCACCCTTCGGGCGATTCTTCACCAAGCGAAAAAGACAACCAAATCATTGAAAAAATCGTACAAGCTGGTGAAATAATGGGAATACCAGTTGTTGATTTTATTATCATTTCTGAAAATAATCATTACAGTTTCTACGAAAAATTAAATAAGCAAAAAGCAAGCGTTGATTATGTTGCAGACGGAATACAAGGCACACTTTTTGCTATGTTTGAAACTGAACGACCATCCTATGAAATAACCGCCGAAAAAATCCAAGAAAATTATTTTTATATCCCACAAGTGAAAGAAAACCATCTTCAATTACATAATCGCAGATATATTGGCAACAAACACAAGCTGATTGAATGGATTTTTTCTATAATAAATAAAGAATGCAGTGGCAATTCTTTTGCGGATATTTTCGCAGGAACGGGTGTTGTATCCGCTGTCGCAACCAAACACTTTGAAAAAGTTTTATTAAACGACTTTCTGCATTCAAATTACGCAATATATCGGGCTTTTTTTGGAAACGAGGCATGGGATAAAGTCAAAATCGATAACATTATTAAGAGTTACAACAATATTTATGGCGATGATTTAGAGGAAAATTATTTTTCTAAAAATTTCGGTGGTAAATTTTTTAGTAAAAATTCAGCGAAAATCATCGGCTTTATTCGTGAAAATATAGAGGAAAACAGGAAAAACTTAAACGAAAGAGAATATTATGTGTTGATCGCCTCGTTGCTTTATACTGCCGATAAAATCGCCAACACAGTTGGACATTTTGACGCATATTTCAAGAAGGAATTTGTAAATGATAGCTTTTTTATGAAACCGATTGATCCGATAGATACGCAAGAAATATCAATTTTTCAAGAAGATACAAACAATCTAGCAAAAAAAATAAATGCCGATGTCGTTTATATCGACCCACCCTACAACTCAAGGCAATACAGCAGGTTTTACCATGTGCTTGAAACATTAACTAAGTGGGATAAACCAAAGCTTCATGGGGTTGCGTTAAAACCAGACCCTGAAAATATGAGCGACTACTGCCGGGCTAACGCCAAAGATAAATTTGCGGAACTCGTGAGAGATCTTGACGCTAAATATTTAGTCGTTTCATACAACAACACTTACGATTCAAAAAGCAATTCCTCAAAAAATAAAATCACACTCCAAGAGATTGAGCAAATTTTGCAGAAAAAAGGACCAACCAAGGTTTTTGAAAAAAATTATAGACATTTTAATGCAGGCAATACCAATTTCAATAATCACAAGGAATATCTGTTCGTAACGAAAGCAAAAATATGAGCAATAAAATAAAAAGATCACCCCTGTTTTATGTCGGCGATAAATATAAGCTGATGAAACAACTCATAAATTTATTTCCCAAAGGAATAAATAATTTTTACGAACCTTTTGTCGGCGGTGGCACGGTATTTTTGAATATTGAGGCAAAAAAATATTTTCTCAATGATATAGACAAACATCTGATAAATATTCAAAAACTTTTAATCGCCAGTTCAAAGAATCCGGAAAAATTTTTCAAGGATACCGAAAAAATAATCCACAAATATAAACTTTCGCATTCATATAAAAAAGATATTGTCCCTGATTCGTTAAAAAAGGAGTTTAAAAAAACCTATTACGCAAGATTTAATAAGGAAGGATACGATAAATTAAGAATGAGCGTAAATAATTATCAAAAAAACGACCCCTTGATTTTATACATACTGCTTATTTATGGATTTAATAGAATGTTAAGATTTAATGGCGGAGGCAAATTTAACTTACCTGTTGGCAACGTTGATTTTAATAAAAATGTGGTAAACGCCTTAAACGGCTACTTTGATTTTGTACATGATAAAAAAATATCTATAACATCAAAAGATTTCAAAAAGTTCTTTTCTGACAAAAAATATTCAAAAAATGATTTTGTATATCTAGACCCTCCATACTTAATATCCGCAAGCGAATATAATAAACTATGGAACAAAGAATTAGAATCTGATTTATTAAAAATGATCGATGTCTTAGACAAAAAAGGCGTTAAATTTGCCTTATCAAATGTTACTCACTACAACGGGAGTAAAAATGATTTATTATTGGAATGGATGAAAAAATACAGGGTATACAAAATTGAAAGCAATTACATTAATTATCACAATAACGGCAAAAAGATAATTAAGGAAGTTTTGGTTACTAACTATTAAAATTATGACTAAACGACAATCTGAATACAAACCATTACTATTCACAACAACAATGAGAAACCCTGAACGGTTGAAGAATTTTTTGACTGTGCTTGCGGAATATGACGGCGAAATTTTAACAAACGAAATCATTGATAAAGTCGCCAAATCCTTAATTCAAAACGGGTTATACCAGCCCATGAAAGTATCTTCGGCTGTAAAAGATAAATGGAAGAATGAGATTGAATTAAACGAAACTGAAACCGAAAAAGTATTTTCCGACAACCCTCAAAGTCACAAAGAAGCAGGGTTTGAAAAAGGATGGCCATCAAGATTCGATACTTGGTTTAAAATTGCCAAAGAACTTGGTTTTGTTTGGTATTGGCAAAATGAAGAAATAAAATTTTCCGAAAGCGGGAAAATGTTATTGGACAAAGAAAAACCAGAAAATGAGTTAATGGTTTTTGCCAACGCTTTTGCAAAATATCAACGCCAAAATCCGTTTCGTCGCGTTTTAAATAAAAACGTTCCACTTATTTTGCTCATACAAACCATAAAACTTTTGAACAATGACCCTGCATACAAGGGAGCCGGAATATCCAGATCAGAAATACCATTGTTACTATGTTGGCAAAATGATAATGCCAAAAGTTTATATCGAGAAATTAAAAAATTACGCAAAAAGTATGGTTATACACCGAGCAACGAAGTGATTTTGGATCTTTGTTATGAAATGCTAAACGAAACGAAAAGAGATGATAATTCAATTCTCGGTGATTACCCTGACGATTTTATACGAAAAATGCGTTTAACTGGCTTACTTTCTTTGCGTGGTGGTGGTCGATTCATAGATATAAACACAAAAGAATCAGCAACCGTGGATTATATTTTGAAAAATTATATTTCCTACAAAGAATTTGAAACGGAAAAAGAATTTTTTGAGTATATCGGACAAGTCGACCACGATTTAATCTCAACGCTTACCGTATTTGAAGCACCAGCTAAAACCACAAAGGCAGAATTGGAAAAATGGGTGGATCATTATGCTTGGGATTCAATTAAAACCGAACTTCTTAATTTGGCACAGAAAAAATCTTCTAGCGATGATATTTTGAAAGTCATTGAACAACCATTGCGATTGGAATTTTTAACTTCATTGGCAATCCTTAAAAAATTACCAGACGTTATCGTAAAACCTAATTTTATATCCGACGATGAAGGACTGCCAACAAGTTTTGCGTCTGGCGGAAGCCCCGACATTGAATGTTTAGAAGAAAAAGACACAGTTTTGATCGAAGTAACTTTACTGACTGGAACACAACAACATATCAGAGAGTCGTTTTCTATACATCGACACCTTGAAGAATATGTAAAAAAAGGCACAAAATCATATTCCGTGTTTATCTCGCCAAAATCTTTTATTGATACCGAACGCTACTTTGATTTTATCAAAAAAGATGGGCTGGAAGTTAGAATTTCGAATATTGACAAATTTGTTAATAGCCTTGAGATGAAGACAACATTAAACGAGGCGACTTTTTAATTATTAGTACCTATGAAAAAAATTGATAAAAAAGAATTGAAAGAAATAATTCAAAGCGGACACATCAACCTGCTTATTGGAGCTGGCTGTTCGCTCGATTATCTTACAACTCTAAATGATATTGAAAATCGGATGAATGTTGAAGCAACCAAGGAGCAGGCGCAAAAGGATTACTACAAATTGATGAAAAAATCTAAGTCAGTTCTCAACGACTCACTTGAAACTGATTCTACCGAGAAAGGTGAATTGACTAAAACAAAACAAAATTACGATTCTTTTTTAGGATTTTGGGCTAACACAATTTCTAGTCGTTCTCTGCATATCGTAAATAAGCAGGTAAATGTTTTCACCACAAATTTCGACATGTTTATGGAGGATTCTTGCGAGCGTCTTGGTATTCCATATAATGACGGATTTGCTGGTCAGATAAATCCCAGTTTTAGTGTCGCAAATTTCAATAAAATTCAAAGATATAAAAGTTTGCAATTTGATAACACTTCAGATATTCCGCTTTTCAACATCATAAAACTTCATGGATCGGTTTCTTGGCAAACGAAAAACGAGATGATTATTTATTCAAACGGAACTCATATCGCTGATGATCTTGGAGATAAAACAGGAGATGACTTTAACAAGGAGTACAAGAAAATTGCCGTTATAAACCCAAATGCAGAAAAACATATTGAGACTGTACTCAATACAAATTACGCAGCAATGTTGCGGAAGTTTACATTGGAATTGGAAAAAGAAAACAGCATTTTGATCATTATCGGGTTTTCTTTGGAAGACAAACATATCAAAAATCTCTTATATGGAGTAATGAAAACCAACCCCACACTTATTGTTATTTATTTCTCATACTCTCAATATATTGAAGCAACGCACAAACTAGAAGAAAACAAGAATTCTAATATGTATGTAATTTCATCAGAAATTAAAAAAGAGAAATTTAATAAATTTTTCAATAATGAATCAGATTGGAGTAAATTCGTTGTTAAAGACACAAAGTCCGATAAATTAGAACTTGTAGATAACATAATTGATTTGATAGATAGTTTGGAAGAATCAGAAAGAGGAAAAATTAAACAAGTTTTATGCCAACCCTTTGAAGAAGCAACGGAATATCTTACTAAGGTCATTTTAAATCATGATGTACCCGATAAAAATGAAAGCAAAGAATGAATTTAATTTACAAGATCGTTTAGTTAATGATTCCGTTTTTACAATCGGGAGCGTTTTTAGTGTCAGAGGAAAAGATATTGTTGTAAAAGTCAATAAAGATAAAAATCTTCCTCATCTCTTTTTTAAGGGCAGAACCATTAAGAATGTATCTGTCGGATTATCTAATTATATAAAAATCCTCAAAGGATTCACCGAGATCATCTGCAAGGTTGAAGGCGAATATCTTGAAGAAGATAAATACCAAACGAATAAAAAATACACAAATGAAAAACAAAAAATAGATCGCTTTCTCAATGTTTCTGTTTTTGGTTTTTACGATAATGATCAAAAATTCCAGCACGGCATAAAAGAAATGCCCCTTATCGGGAGCGAATGTAAATTACTTTCAAGAGAAGAATTTGAGATACTTCATCAATTATCTGACAATAATGAACTTTCTGTTCATCTTGGGTCTTTGATAGACGAAGAAACTCAAAATATTTTTATACCAGTTAAAAAATTATTTGCTGGACATATTGGGATTTTCGGTAATACAGGATCAGGAAAATCCAACACTCTTGCAAAAATGTACACGGAATTATTTAAGTTAGATTTGAATGATAATTTCAAAACTAAATCCAAGTTTGTTTTTATAGACTTTGGCGGAGAGTATTCAAAAGAAAGTGTTTTACATCAGGATAAAAAGACATATGTATTATCAACTGAGATAGAATTAAAAGATATTAAAGCCGAGAATAAATTACCTTTAAGTGAAAATAGTTTTATTGATATTGAATTATTGTCAATTTTAGCTAATGCCACTGAAAAAACACAAAAGCCCTTTCTTAATAGGGCAATTAATTTATACAAGAAGATAACCAAAGGAGAAGACCCTATATCCTATTTTAAAAATAACCTAAAATTGATTGCACTTAGGATTTTAAAATTGAAGAATAAAGATCTGGCTTTTTTGTGTATTGATAGATATAGACAAATTTTAAAAATTGAAAGTGATGATGCTAGTTTTGTTATTCCAGAATGGCATAATACGCATTCCTATTTCAAATGCGGCGGAGATAGCGAATATGACCAAATAACTGATGATCAGTATAAGGATCAATCTATTTATACAAAAGCAGATGATTATTCATTTGCTGATAATATAATAGAAAAGTTTTTAGACTTTGCAAGAATGCAACTACTATATGATTTGCTTGATAACAGGGCACAAAATGACCACATATATCCCGCAATAAACAAGTTGGAGAGCATAAAGAGAAGTATTCAGAAGGTTTTTAATACTGAAATTGAAAATAATACTGATTTATTTGATGGGAAGAACGCTGTCGTGATTGATCTAAAAGCTGCAAACAGGGATATTAAAAAATCACTTCCGCTAGTTGTTCTAAAAAAATTATATGAGAATCAAAAGAGTAGTTATAAAACAGACTCATCATTTCATATAATTATTGATGAGGCACATAATATTTTATCTGAAACTTCCGTAAGAGAATCTGAAACTTGGAAAGATTACCGTTTGGAAACATTTGAAGAAATAATAAAGGAAGGCAGAAAATTTGGTGTTTTTCTTACAATTGCCAGCCAAAGACCGTCTGATATCTCGCCAACAATTATTTCCCAATTACACAATTATTTCATTCACAGGTTGATGAATGAAAATGATTTGAAGGCAATAAACAAAGCTGTTAGCTATCTTGATCAACTTTCCTTTAACTCAATCTCTAATCTTTCTGTGGGTTGTTGTTTTATCGCAGGGCAAATGACTCAATTTCCGTTGTCGGTAAAGGTTAAATTACTTGATGAAGATGAACGCCCACAGAGCGAAACCGTGGATCTTGATAAATTATGGAAAAAATCATGATGACTAATGAACAAATAAAAGGCAAAAATTCCCTCCCCTTAAACCCCTTCCTTTTTGCCTTTTATTTAAACAAAATAAGGAGTTTTGGATTTTGGGCATTCACCCCTAACCCCTCTGCCCAAAATCCAAAACAAAAAAAACAAAATTAAAATTCTTTTTTAGAGCAATCCCGATTGCTATCGGGATTAAAGTAAAACATGCACATCACATAACACGGCATATCTGGTTACGGCTTTTATACAAAAGCCTCCACCCATATTTGCCTCCGCTACGCTACGGCAAACATCAGATATGCCGAAACGTTATCCAAAATGTCGCTCCTATCGTCGCTCGATTTTGGATAACGCGCGCGGATACCTCCGCGCGCGTTATCGGAAATATTTTGTGAAAATTTTTATTTGACGCAAGCAAAAAATAACTATAAAATAAGTTTATTCTTAACTAAAACATTATGTCGGGACAAGAACGAAAACCAGATTTCCGTACAGGTAGCGGAGAAATACCTGAAACAAAGGAGAATAAATCCTTCTGGCTTCGAGAAGGCAATGACTTGGCAGGCCCAAGCATTCACAGAGAAGCTGGTGAAGAAACAGAATATGCTGGCGAAGAGCCAGATAGTGAAGGAAGGTATACCGCTTTTTGGGGCGGAAGAAGTGGTTATGCCTACGCTGAAGGGCACCTAACGCCAGAAAAGGCGTCAGAACTATGTCGAAAATCTGGTTTTACCAACTGGGAAAGACGCGAGGTGTTATCAGCGGAAGAAGATGAAGAGACATCGGAGTAGAATAAAAATTTTCACAAAATACATCCGATAACAGCGTATAGCAGGTTCAGAAAATCGCCCTTTTCTATTTCTAATGGAGGGGCGATTTTCTTCTCCCAAATGCCGCCAACTAAAATCGAAGTTTGAGGTATTTGTGAGAGTTTGTGCTATGCCAAAATTTTGTGCAATGATTAGGAGGCGGCACTTCTGCTATACGCGAACATTAGACGAAATAATTTTCTGGGGCTACGTTTCGGTAATTATTTAAAGGACGAATCATTTAGTTTTTAAAATGACAAATATGATCAAACCAATTTCAACTTTATTCATGTTAATGTCAGTCGATGGCAAAATTTCAACAGGAAATACAGACAATTTAGATGTCGATAAAGATTTTCCTAAAATAAAAGGAATCAAAGAAGGCTTACAACAATATTATGATATTGAGCAAACAACAGATTTATATTCTCTTAATTCTGGAAGAGTCCAAGCAAAAGTCGGAGTAAACAAGCCTCAAAAAAATATTGTTAAATTACCAGTTAGTTTTCTGATCATTGATAATCAACCTCATTTAAATGAAATTGGTGTAGATAATTTCATCAAAAAAAGTAAGAAATTATTTATCATTACAACAAATAAAGCTCATCCTGCCTTTGATAGAAAAGATGAGGAAAATCTTGAAATTATCTACTATGAAAATGAGATTGATTTTGTAGATTTATTCAGAAAACTAAAAGAAGATTTTAAGATTGATAATTTAACAATCCAAACTGGTGCTACTTTGAATTCTATTTTTTTGAGGCATAAACTTATTGATAAACTTTCGATCGTTGTTGCTCCTGCATTAGTTGGAGGAAAAGAAACGCCTTCTTTGATAGACGGAAAATCTTTATCTTCAGTTAATGAATTGAAAGATATAAAAGCGTTGAAATTGGTAGATGTAAAAAAACTAAATGATTCTTATTTGCATTTAAAGTATAATGTAATTAATGAGACTATTATTGACTAATCCGCCCCAGAAAATTACATCGCCTAACACTTGCTATCCAAAATTCCTTCGCTGTCGCTACGGAACTTCAGATATGCCGAAACGTTAGGCAAAATTTTGCCTGCCTATATAAGACTCATATAATAATTTTTCTATGAAAAAATTCATTATCATTTTAGTAGTCGCCATCACAGCCATACTTTTTTGGTCGCCTTGGCTAGATGAAGATGGTGGAGAGGCTATTATTCAAGATTTAATAAGAGAAATTCCCCAACAAGAAGAGGTAAAAGCTGAATATGATCAATTACTCGAAAAATACTCTTATAACTCAGAAACCGGAGAAGGCTGTGACGGCTTATCCACAAAATGGGCACCATTTGGTAGAACAATTCAATACTGTGAATATGGCAGTTGGTATGTCACATTCTGGGGTCAGAGGTTTTAAACCGGCAGGCAAAACAGCGTATAACAGCGTGTATCTGGCTACGGAAAATTGGCATTATTAAGATCCTTAAGAGTGCCAATTTTCCTACGCGTACATTAGGTGAAATCCGCATTTGCCCCAGTGCTAAAAATAACATTCAACCATATGACAACGAATAGATGTATCATAATCCATGGATGCCCCTCTGATGCTGAAAAAGCGATGAATCCTGAAACAAGGACTTATGACAAACACTGGATTCCGTGGTTAAAAAGAAATCTTATTGCAAAAAATATTGAAACGGAAACTCCTCTCATGCCCTCGCCCTGGCAACCTGATTATGAAAAATTCAAAGTTGAGTTTGAAAAATATCCTGTTGATGAAAAAACAATCTTAGTTGGACATAGTTGCGGTTGCGCCTTCTTGGTTCGCTGGCTTGGTGAGACTAAGACTAAAATTTTTAAACTTTTTTTAATCGCGCCTTGGAAGATTCCACAAGAGAAAAGGAGTGGCGCTGATGTGAATTTTTACACTTATCCGATTGACCCGATGATTAAAGACAGAGTAAATCAAATAGTGATGTTCACCGCCGACGATGAAGAAGATGACGGCAAAAAAAGTTTAAAAATTTTTCATGAGGTGCTTGGTGGCGAGATTGTTGAATTGTCAGGACAAGGGCATTATTGCTTGGGCGATATGAAAACCGAGGAGTTTCCTAAATTATTGGAAAAGATTTTGCAATAAGATTTCGGGGTATCCATTCCGTTCATTTCGTTATCGAGGACGGGCAAATGCGGACATCGCACAACACCAAATATCTGGCTCAAGAGTTTTGCCTTATTAGATTTTTAATTAAGGAACGCAAAACTTTTTCGACCCAAATTTGCTTTCGTTTCACTCCAGCAAACTTCAGATACTCGGAAACGTTATATGAAATTTTTGAGAATTTTTTACCCACGAATCGCAATATTATGAGACTTAAAAGAATGAAGCATCCAGAGTTATCCAGTGAACAAAAACATAATTTCGTGCTTCCAATTGGTTCTACTGAACAACACGGGCTATTCGCCCCCTTTGGCACGGATACATATATTACGGACTATCTGGTAAACCAAGTGGAAAAGCAATTCCCCGAACTAGTCATTTTACCAACACTTGAATTTTCCAGATCCCGAGAGCATAGAGGCTTTTTTGGCACGATATATTTAACTGAAGAGACATTAGAAAAAGTAATATTTGATATCTGCAATTCTATATACAAAAAAGCAAATATTATTTTCATAGCATAATTTCACCACAATGACGAAGTCGTTCAAAAATTTATAAAGGAAAAATCTGACTTTTTTCAACCCGCAAAAATTATTTATCTTGAAATGTGTGCCGAAGAAGACGAAAAACAGATTGAAAAAATGATAGGCGGGCCATTGGATGGTCATGCGGGAAACACGGAAATCTCAAACATGATGATTATTAATGAATCAACGGTCATCTTGCCCACCGACAAAGATGAAAAATCATTTATCCATGACGCGTTTGGAACAGATAATATTGCTGAAAAAAGTATGAATGGAATTGCAGATAACCACCCAAAGTGGGTTGTGAATAAAGAGGTAGGCCAAAAAAGCCTCGACTTGTATGTGGGGCGAATGGTTCAAAATCTAAAAAAGTACCTGTAAAGAATCCCCAACACATCGCATAACAGCCTGCATGCGTTTCCGCTCCTCGAACCTCGTCGCTCACCCATATTTGCCACCAACAAGCCTAACGGCATATCATGCAATTAGCTAACTTCGCATCAGGCGTCGATGTTAGGCAAAATTTATTTCTGGCCTAATCAAAAATATGAAATATCTCAATGAATTAAGCTCTTTGAATTTACCAGAAGGAAAATTTGCGATTTTCGGTAGTGGTCCAATGGCGATTAGAGGAATTAGAGAGTCAAAAGACCTTGATATTATTGTTAAACAAGACGTATGGGATTCTCTTATCAAAAAATATCCAATGTTATTACATTCTAATCCGACCTGTCTTAAAATCGGCAATATTGAGGTTTACAAAGATTGGCTTGAATTGTCGGATAGAATAAATGAAATTATAGACGGTGCTGAAACAATCGCAAATTTTCCTTATGTGCAATTAAAATATGTTGTGGAGTGGAAGACGCAATTCGGTAGAGAAAAAGACCTTAAAGATATTGAGCTTATCCAAAAATACAACGACAGTCAGAAATAAACATCAGATAATTTTAAACGTAGTACGAAATCGCTACGCTCCCTTGCTACCAACAAGCCTAACGGCATATCATGCAACTAGCAAGTATCGCATATTCTGGAACGCTATACGCCATTTTATAAATTTTTATATTAAATTCTATGGAAAAACCAAAACCAAAAGAAATCGGTGCCGAAAGAATTAAAGAGCTCTTATGGCGTTAAATAGTCTTCTTAATGAACATTAATTAGTTAATAAAATAAAAATATGAAATCAGAACATGGATTCAGTCTGGAAACAACAAAAGATATTGAGATGCTAAAAACTCGTTTTATTAGCATATGTACAAAGTTTGGAATAGATCCAGATGAAAGAATTGCTCTTGCTATGTTTGCGGATATGGGCTTCGTGTTAAGATCTACGACACCTGGTACAAAAGAATGGAAACAAACAAAGCTATATGCACTGAGGGACATGATTCGAGACGCAGATCGAGGAGATGAAGAATATAAAGATGCAGATGATGCTTTAAGAAGTTGGGAAGAAAACGCGCCAAAAAATTAGATCGCTCTATACAACAGCTCTTAATCGAATTATAAAAAACTGGCCAACACTTAGTGTTGGCCAGTTTTTAACTACCGGAGATCGGACTACCGGAGATCGGACGATCTTGGGAGATCCGATCTCAAAAGATCGGATTTCGGCATTAAAGCTTTTGGAATGTGTTGAATCCTGATACAATGCCATTTGTTATGAATAATATAGTTGTTTTTGATATTGAAACGCAGAATACTTTTGATGATGTTGGGGGGTACTTTCCGGAGAAGCTTGATGTGTCTGTGGTCTGTGCTTATTTTTATGCTGATGATTCTTGGCGGTCGTACACGATCGATAAGATGCAGGAATTGCTCAAAGACCTTGAGTCAGCTGATTGCTTGATTGGATATAATAGCATTGGTTTTGATGTGCCGGTTCTAAATAAATATTATGCTGGTGACTTATTGAAGATTCCGCAATTGGATATGTTGGATAAAATTCGTCAAAGTTTGGGATATCGTATTAAACTTGATGATGTTGCTTCAGCTACGATTGGTCAGGGTAAGAGCGCTCATGGATTGCAGGCTGTGCAGTGGTGGAAAGAAGGGAAGGTACAGGAGATTATTGATTATTGTATGCAGGACGTAAAAGTTACTAAGGAAGTATTTGAATTTGGTCAAAAGAATGGCTATGTGCTGTTTGATGATCGAATGGGGGAAAGGCGCATGATCGAAGTAGACTTTACTTTGCCAGAAAACAAATCAGTTATGAATTTAACAATGGGATTTTAATAATTGAGTATAGATATAATTATTCGGTTTAGAGTTTCTGGGCCGGATTTTTGTCTAAGTTGGTCTTTAATGTGAGTAATCTTTGGCAATTCTTTCAGTAGTGTTTTCCGACACTTCTTATCCACAGCCGAGCCTGTTGGCTTTCACCATATCTAGTGGTAAAATGCAGAGTGCTAACACAATATGTTGTGTCTGTCGATTGAGAAGGAGAGGAGAGTGGGGTCCCACCTAGCCTGGGACTTTTATATATCNNTGTCCTAAGTTGTCAGAATTTCAAAAACTCTGAAAAATCGACTTACTTTCCAAATAAAAATAAATTGTATAAAATATCCTCCTATGGACCAGAAAGCCCCACAGCTTACTCAACGAGTACAAGAACAGACAACCAGTATCGGTGATGCTGTTTGGCAATTTATGACAGCTTTAAAAACCGTGCGTAAACGAGATGGTCAAGAGCAGCCTTTTGATTCCAAAAAGCTGTTTTCTTCTATCGAGCAAGCTTTAGCGGCCTCTGGTGTAAAGGGTCATAATAGACTAGAGAAAATTGTTACTCAAGTCATTTCTAGATTGCAGAGGATTTATGATGGTCATACAGTTCCAAATACAGGTGATATTCGAGAAGTAATTTGCATGACATTGATTGATAACAATCTAATGCATGTGGCTACTAAGTTCATGCGACATCGTCAGACTTTGATTCCAGCTCGATCAAAATCGCCAATTTATGGTCATGGTCTGCGTTTTGCAAGGCATTTTACCCACGAAGGTATTCATCCCTATGATGAGATTCAATGGGAAATGCGCACAGCGTCTATCTCTGATTCAAACGGAAAAATCATTTTTGAACAAACTGATATCGAGACTCCAAAGTTTTGGTCGCAGACTGCAACAAATATAGTTGCGCAAAAGTATTTCCGTGGCAGAGTTGGGACTGCAGAGCGCGAAGCATCAATGAAACAGCTAATGGGACGAGTGGCTACAACTGTTTCAAACTGGGGACGACAGGATGGATATTTTTATAGCGCGCAGGATGCGCAGGTATTTGAGGATGAGCTGATATCAATTTTGATAAATCAAAAAGCATCATTTAATAGTCCGGTTTGGTTTAATGTGGGAATCAATCCACAGCCACAATGTTCTGCTTGTTTTATCAATTCCGTTGACGATGACATGCGTTCGATTATGCAACTAGCATCAACCGAGAGCATGTTGTTTAAGCAAGGGTCAGGAACCGGGTCAAACCTTAGCGGTTTGCGATCATCAAAGGAATTTTTAGGAGGATCAAACGGAAGATCGTCTGGCCCTGTTTCTTTTATGAAGGGATTTGATGCTTTTGCTGGTGTGGTGAAATCAGGCGGAAAAACACGACGAGCAGCTAAGATGGTTATTTTAAATATTGATCACCCAGATATTGAAGAGTTTATTGAATGCAAAGTCAAAGAAGAGAAAAAAGCATGGGCTTTAATTGAGGCTGGTTATGATGCGTCAATGGATGGAGACGCCTATGGATCAATCTTTTTTCAAAATGCTAATAACTCTGTACGGGTTAGTGATGCTTTCATGAAAGCTGTGGTTGAAGGAAAAGATTGGGTAACCCGTGAAATTACTACTGGCGAAGATTCAGTTTCATATCCGGCTAAGGAGCTTTACAGAAAAATGTGTGATGCAGCTTGGCAGTGCGGTGATCCTGGTATCCAATATGATACAACTGTAAACACTTGGCACACTTGTAAAAATTCAGGCAGAATTAATGCATCAAATCCATGTTCAGAATACATGTTTCTCGATGACAGTGCCTGCAATTTGTCATCGTTAAACCTGATGGCTTTCCGAAAGGAAATAAATGGCAAAATGGAATTTGATGTTGAGTCCTTCAAGCATGCGTCAGATATCATGATTACTGCCATGGAAATAATTATTGGAAACTCAAGTTATCCAACACCAGCCATTGAGCATAATTCTCATCGTTTCCGACCGTTGGGAATTGGTTATGCAAACTTGGGAGCGCTTTTAATGAGTCGTGGTTTGGCATACGATTCGCAAGAAGGTCGTAATTTAGCTGCCACAATCACTGCGTTGCTCACTGGTAATACTTATTACCAATCAACAAAAATAGCGGAAAAAATTGGTACATTCGAAGCTTATGAAGAAAACAAAGAGTCAGTTCAAGAGGTTATTCAAAGGCACAGACAAGCCGCCTATGATATAAGTTCAGATAGTGTGCCAGCTGATTTATTATTTGAAGCAAGAAAGTCTTGGGATAACGCACTTGACGGCACAAGAAAACATGGTGTGAGAAATGCACAGCTTTCAGTTCTAGCTCCAACCGGCACTATTGCCTTTATGATGGATTGTGACACCACTGGAGTAGAGCCAGACATTGCCTTGGTAAAATATAAATGGTTGGTTGGTGGTGGAATGATAAAAATATTAAACCAAACAGTTCCCGAAGCATTGGCTCGGCTTGGCTATAGTCATGAGCAAATAAGAGAAATTAATGACTATATTGAAAAAACAGACACAATCGAGGGAGCACCACATTTGCAAGATAATCACTTATCAGTTTTTGATTGTGCATTTAAGGCCAAGAACGGAACACGAACCATACATTACATGGGTCATTTGCGAATGATGTCAGCTGTGCAGCCATTTTTGTCTGGTGCTATTAGTAAAACTGTTAACATGCCAAACAATGCCACAATTGAGGACATCGGTGATGTTTATTTGGAAGGCTGGAAAATGGGATTAAAGGCAATTGCGATTTATCGCGATGGATCAAAACGACAACAAGCATTAACTACCTCGGAGGGAGAAAAGAAGGAGGAGGTTAAAGAGACTGTGGAGATTAAGAAAGATGTTAATGAAGTTGCTACTGTAAAAGTTACAAAGTCAGATCTTGCCCCTCGTCGCCGTCGTATGCCTGATGAGCGAAAATCAATTACTCATCGCTTTAGTATTGCTAGTTATAAAGGATATATTACGGTTGGATTGTATGATGATTGCACACCAGGAGAGTTATTTGTGACAATGTCAAAACAGGGGTCAGTTATTAGTGGATTGATGGATGCATTTGCTACTAGCGTTTCAATGGCATTGCAATATGGAGTTCCATTGCAAGTATTAGTTAATAAGTTTGTTCACATGCGGTTTGAGCCATCTGGATTTACCAGCAATCCAAATATTCGGGTAGCAAAATCGATTGTTGATTACATTTTCCGATGGATGGCTTTCAAGTTTTTGTCAGGTGAAGAACAAAGGCAAGTTGGAATCAATGTTATTGCTGAGCCAGTTGTTGAATCAGAGGAACCAAGTTTGGTAGTTCCAGAAGTTGGGTCTCAGGTAAGTGAAAAAAAAGAACAAGAACAGTTATTTGGAAAGTCAGTTGACTGCGCTATAAAAGAAGTTGTGTCTGAGGTTACATCAGAAAAGTTAACTATGACATTTGATAACCTGGCTGATGCACCAGCATGCGATACCTGTGGATCAGTTATGGTACGAAACGGAGCTTGTTATAAGTGTCTAAACTGCGGATCAACTTCAGGTTGCAGCTAGTCTCTGTTCCGTAGTTTTAAACAATTTGGGTCGTAAGAGCGAAAGAATCACCCGGCCGGGTGATTCTTTCGTCTCAAGTTAGGAGTTCAAATTCTTGCCGTACACCTCGGTGCTCTCAAAGAGCGAAGAGGTGTGAATAAGTAATAGTTTGATTGATTAAAGTACAATTCTAAAAGAAATATATTATACTTTCACGAATCTATTGATTCGTGTAGCATGAGGATGAAGAAATTAACATTGATATTAGATTATGCGGACGCAACAGATAGATAAAAAAATATTGGGTCACCAAGGTTATGGACTCGTGCAGTTGATCCATGGTGACGGGAAGGGTAAGACGACTTCAGCGCTTGGTCAGGCGATGCGTTGTGCCGGCTCTGGTAGAAGAGTTATGATTATATTTTTTGACAAAGGTGGAAAAGATCATTATAACGAGCGGGCGATTCTTGATAAGATTGGTCAGATTGATTATCAAGCATTTGGCCGAGACAGGATTGAGGCAAATGGTAAGTTTGATTTTTCGATCAATGATGAAGATCGCTTGCAGGCACGTCAAGGTTTAGTTGTTGCTCAGGAAACAATGTTGTCAGGAAATTATGATTTGGTAATCCTTGATGAGATTAATTCAACAGTTGCGCTTGAAATGCTAAACGCCCAAGAAGTTGTTGATGTGATCAATATTCGGAAGCCAAATGTTGAGGTAATTATGACTGGTCGCAACCCAGTTAAAGAGTTGATCGATGTTGCTGATTTGATTTCTGAAGTCAAAATGCAAAAGCATTATTTTTATTCTGGAGTCAAAGCAAGAGAGGGGTTGGATTACTAGCTGTGGATATCACGAAAAATACCCTTTACACAAAAAATTCAATTGTTATACTGCTTAAAATTATTCATTATATTTATGGATGTAAACATTGCCCTTGAAGCTCTTCTTAAAGAGCAAGCTATCGTTATTAACGATAAAACATTTCAGCCAACTCAGGTCAACAAAGTAAATTTATCAAGTGGGGAAATCCAGTATTGGATTCGTGGAGAAGAGAATGTTTGGTTATGTATTGATGCAGATACTGAAGAGATTCGGATGTTTGAGGATATTGATGAAGAGCTAGAGCCAAATGATGGAGCAGTATTTTACGGAGGAGATGATTATGAATTTTCCTACGAAGCTAACGGAAAAGTTTTAGATGAGGAAGACGAGCAGATTGATACAGTTGAATTTAAGGAATATGAATCACCACGGGGAGATATATTGCGATTAACCGAGTACGAAGTTGCCGCTGATGTTATTCAGTCAGCTATCGGATGGACAATCACTGAGGAAGATTTGCAAGAGGTGTAGGAGTACGGAATCCAGATCATTGAGGAATAAACCTGAGCGCTTGCTCGGGTTTTTTTGTGGTCGAATTGTGGGCTATCGGATTGCATGGGTTGGGATTGCGGTAATTTTGGCCGGGAGCTGTATTATCATCTCTGGGTAGGGTAAAATATGGACATGCCAGTAAACGATAAAAAACGCTCGTCAAATGTGTCATCAGACTCGTGCTTTGAGACTCGATTGAAATACCTGCGTTTATTTTTTTTAGTATTTGCCTGTGTGATTGGCGCTAAATTATTTTTGCTGCAAATTGTTAATGCTCAGTTTTACCAAGATTTAGCTTCTGGTCAGCACGATGTTTATGAGGAATTAATAGCAAACCGTGGAGATATTTTAATGAGTGATTGGAAAGACGGCTCTGAGTATGTAGTGGCAACAAATGAATCTCGCGCTTTTGTTTTTGCTGAACCAAGAAAAATTGAAGATCCAGAGTCAACTGCAAAGTCGCTAGCCAGAATTTTAGGATATGAGATTACAGATGTTTTTGTGGAGCCTGAAGTTCAAGCACAGAGCGGCGGAATCTTTGATGGTTTGTTTACTGCAGATTTTCCAGATGAAGAAGGATCATCAGATCCTTCTATGGTAGACGATGAATCGCTAGAGCCCGAGGCGTCAGACTATGAACTTCTTTTAACGCGACTATCAAAAGAAAATGATCCTTACGAACCAGTCGCTCGCAATGTACCAGAGTCAACTTTAAATAAAATTTTAGATCTTAATTTAACTGGTATTTATCATGTTTTAGAAGGCGTGCGATCCTATCCGGAAGCAAATGTTGGTGGTCATGTTCTAGGATTTGTATCAAGAACAGATGAAGGCATGAATGGCCAATATGGCATTGAAGGATATTTTAATGATTTTCTTTCAGGCGCAAATGGATTTTTGGATATTGTGACAGATATTGGTGGAAGCTGGATTGGTGTTGGTAAGCGTGATTTTGATCCAGCTGTGGATGGGGGAGATATACTTTTAACAATTGATCGAACCATTCAATACACAGCTTGCAAAGCCTTAAGCGAGGGAGTTGAAAAATATGATGCAGATGGCGGAAGTGTGGTTGTGATGGATCCAAGCACTGGCCGTATTATTGCCATGTGCAATGCGCCTGACTTTGATCCAAATATTTACAATGAGGTTGAAAGTATTGAGATTTATAATAATGGATCGATTTTTGATGCCTATGAACCAGGATCTGTCTTTAAGCCAATTGTCATGGCGGCCGCCCTGGATATGGGAGCAGTTACTGCATCTGAAACATATGTTGATACTGGTGAAGAAAAAATCAATGAGTATACAATTCACAATTCAGATTTAAAAGCACACGGGGTTCAGACCATGACTGAGGTTTTGGAAAATTCACTTAATACTGGGATGATCTATGTAATGCGAAAAATGGGCGGGGAAGTAATGACGCATTATTTAGAAGATTTTGGTTTTGGCACTTTGTCAGGTATTGAGCTTGATAGTGAGGCGACCGGAACGCTGGCATCTTTAGCAAAAAATTCAGAGATTTATTATGCAACTGCTAGCTATGGACAAGGAATTACAGTCACACCATTACAAATTGCATCAGCCTATAGTGCCATGGCTAATGGTGGTTGGTTGATGCAACCATATATTGTCGAGGAAAAAAGATATACTGATGGCACAGTTGAGGACACTCAGCCGCGCAAAATTCGACAAGTGATTGATAGTAAGGCAGCAACAACTGTGGGTGCTATGATGGTTCAGGTGGTGGAAAATGGTCATGGTAGACTGGCGGCTGTTGATGGTTATTATGTTGCTGGAAAAACAGGAACTGCTCAGGTGGCGAAAAAAGATGCAAGTGGATATGAACAAGGAATAACAATTGGATCGTTTGCTGGCTTTGCTCCGGTTGAAGATCCAAGGTTTGTGATTGTCGTACGAATCGATCACCCAAGAACTACAGAATGGGGAGAAAGTACGGCTGCGCCAATTTTTGGAGAAATTGCTGAGTTTATTCTTGATTATCTAGAAATCCCACCAACGAGGTAGCGTCTTTCTACTTTTCGCTTTCTACTTTATACTATAATTAATATGAAAAATTTGATTATCTATCTACTCCGATCAAGGGCTAAGTCGATTTTGAGTAAGTTTAACCCAAAGATTGTGGCGATCACTGGGTCGGTTGGCAAGACATCAGCCAAAGAAGCGATTGCGCTTGTGTTGTCAGCTAAATATAAAGTTAGAACAGCAAAAAAAAATTACAATAATGAGTTTGGTGTACCATTGACGATTTTAGGGGAAAAAAGTCCAGGTAAAAACCCATTTGGCTGGCTCGCGCTTTTTTGGCGATCATATTGGGTTAAAGATTTTCCACAAGTCTTGGTTCTTGAGTATGGAATTGATAAGCCAGGGGATATGGATAAGCTTTGTGCGCTGGCCCGACCAAATGTTGCTGTTGTTACTGGAATCTCAACAGTTCACGCTGCAAATTTTCAAAGCGTGCATTCACTGGCTGGTGAAAAGGCAAAGTTGGCTCAATGCGTTTTGCAGGGTGGTTGTGTGATTTTAAATGAGGATGATGAGAAAGTCAGGGCTATGGAAGAAAATGCAAACGAGCGCGTGGTCAAGTACGGATCAAGGTCAATTGAAAACACATTTAATAACATGGAGTTGGAAACTCGAGTCGATGCGCATTTTTCTGTTGGCGAGACATTTATTGTCACTCGATCAGAGATAACTATCAGTGGTGAGGTTTATGGAACGCTGGAATTAAATAATATGATTGGCTATGCGCCGCTTATGTCAGCACTTTGTGCTTTAACGGTTGCGCGACAGATGGATGTTAATGTGACACTTGCAATGCAAAAAATAACAAAAGAGTTGTGCCCAGTTCCAGGCAGGTTAAATCCAATTGCCGGAATTAAAGGATCATTGATTATTGATGACTCATACAACGCAGCTCCGGCTGCCATGCAAAATGGACTTGAGGCCTTGCGCGCTTTTACATTACTTGAGGGCAAGGATCGAAAAATCGCCGCGCTTGGACAAATGGCAGAGCTTGGACAATATACTAAGCAGGAGCATCGTTTGATTGGTATGAAGGTTGCCGAGGTTGCTGATGTGTTTGTGGCTGTGGGGGAAAGTATGCGAGTTGCAGTCGAGGCGGCCGAGGAGGCCGGCATGTACAAAGAGGCGATCGAATGGTTTGCCACCAGCGAGGAAGCAGGTAGATATTTGGATCGCGAGATTCAAGAAGGGGATATTGTTTATGTTAAAGGATCCCAGTCATCACGCATGGAAAGAGTTGTGAAGGATTTGATGGCTGAACCATTACGCGCATCGGAGTTGTTGGTTCGTCAGGAAGAGAAATGGTTACGGCAATAGAGCCGATATATATATTGGAATTAAAAACAGATCACGCCCGGGCCTTCGAGGAAGCGCGGGCGTTTGAGTTACGGTTTTGACGGAGTCATGCCAGCGTTCTGCAGGATGAACAGCCCGGAATGTCCGTCACGGTGCAGGCGCATGACTTGCCAAGCCCTCGGCCTTTGTATTGCCACTTTGCAGAGCAGGAATGCAAAGAGCTCGGAAAGAGGATTCTGACATACCAGGACAGCGTTGAGAACATTGACCCTTTCTTTGGCCAAAATCGACATTAGGTCTTCTCGCTTCTGTGCCTGAATTTTCTCGTACCATCTTGGGTAGTGTTGCCTGAGGTACGAAATCAAGCTCAGCGTCTCTTTACCGGTCTGTCGTGAACGCTCCACATAGGTAGCGTAGCGATCAAGCTTGCTAAATCCCTTAGCGCTTGGCTCGTCTGACGGACTGCTCATGCGAGCGTCGCAGATGATTGTTCTGATTTGCCTTCCGCGCAGTTCGGCGATTGTGCTTGCGCAGTGCAAGCCGGCAGGGTTTGGCGGAAAGCATAGGCGAGTGATGTTGGTCGGAATGGATCTGACCAAATCAAACGCCGGAACTTTACGTTGTGTGGTCTGCCTGGGGCAGACTACCAGGTACACATTGGTGATCATGGTCGTCTCCTTAGGCAGTTGCAGGTTCTGCAATTATCTTTGCCCAGAAAATGATATTTGTCAACCAAAAAGACCAGTAAATTAGTATAAAACATGTTGCGCAATAATAATAATATTATTTCATCCAAAAAAAAGACCGGGTTACCCCGGTCTTTTGGAAGGTTCGACTTTCGTGTTGGTTTGGTTTTACTCTTTCATTAATCTTTTTGGCAACGGTCTTTTGCGACGGACTCCGTATTTTTCTACTCGGTGTTCAATGAAAGTTACAATCTTGGCCGCCACATCAACTCCTGATCCTTTGCTAATTCCTTCAATTCCAGGATTTGAGTTTACCTCAATCACTTTTGGTCCTTTGTGCGTGCGCAAAATATCTACTCCGGAAATATCAAGCCCCATTACTTGTGACGCTTTAATGGCTATTCGTTTTTCTTCATCACTTAAATCAGCTACTTGAACGCTACCGCCTTGATGAAAGTTTGCTCGAAATTCTCCGCTTTTAGCAACTCTCATCATTGTTGCTACCACTTTTTTTCCAAGCACGAAAACTCGAAGGTCGCATCCTTTTGCTTCTTGAATATATTCTTGCAATGACACCGGACCTTTTTCCTTGGCGATTAGATATTCAACAATTGGTTTTAATGATCGCTTTGATTCGGCAATAAACACGCCTTTGCCATGGGTGCCAAAGATGACTTTGATGATGACTGGAAAAAGAAACTCTTCTGATGCTTGTGCGAGAAGTTGTGGATCGCGGACAACCAGAGTTTTTGGAACAGGGACACCGAAATGATCAAGCATTTGCAAGGTACGGATTTTGTTTTTCGCACGGAATACGCCAATGTATCCATTTAAAACATAAAATCCAGCTAGCTGGAATTGTTTGATAATTGATGCATTAATGCTTGGATCTTGTGTAAAGCCTGGGCGGACAACAATAACATCGTATTTTTTTGGATCTATGGCAATTCCTTGGTAAGTTATTTTTTTCCCGTTACCAAATTCAAGTCCAACATAAGGGCTGTAAAAAACTTTGACTTTATGTCCGCGAGATTTTGCTTCGCGAATGATTCGCTTTGTTCCGATCGCTAATTTTTTTGGACCAGCTACAAAGCTCAATATCCCGATTCTCATAATAATTATTTATGAGTGAAATAAATGGTAAGGTTTTTAACCTCGGCATTCTATGCTGATAATGTCAGTTGGTCAAGAAGCATTGGTTTGTTTGGAAAGGAATTCATTTAAAGCCTTAATAATCACTTCTTTTTCCGTTGCTGTCATTATAGCTTGTTTGTATTGTTTAAAGCCATCAACACCTTTGAAATACCAACCAAGATGCTTGCGGAATGTGGAAATGGAAGATTCTCCGTAGTGTTCAAGATGAGTTTCAAGATGTTCGATGACAGTTTTGATTTTTTCTTCAAGAGTTGGATATGTGACTTCAATGTCGGCTAGATGTTGTTCGATTTGGGCAAAGATCCATGGGTTTCCCAAGGCACCGCGAGCAATCAAGGCGCCGTCACATTTTGTATCATCCAGAGCCTGAAAATAATTTTGCCAAGTAAAAATGTCGCCATTATATAAAATTGGAATTGACGAATTTGCTTTGACCTGGGCAACTACTTTGCGATTGGCAACTCCAGAGTATGCTTGCTTTTGCGTTCGACCATGAACAGTAATCATATCTGCGCCAGCGTTTTCGATGACTTTGGCAAATTCAATACATTCTTCATGAGATGACCAGCCGGCCCGAATTTTTACAGAAACCGGAACATTAACAGCTGACTTCACAGATTGAACTATTTTTGCAGCCAGCCCTGGATCTTTCATTAAGGCCGCGCCATTGAAGTTGTTAATCATTTTATAAACCGGACAGCCCATGTTGATATCAATAGCATCAGGGGCGAGTCTTTTGATCAGGCCCCCCTCCTTTTCCAAGGAGGGGTGGGGGGTGGTTGCTGTAGCTTCCATAATAATCCTTGATGATTTCCCCATTGTTTCTGGATTGGCGCCAAATATTTGTTGAACTATCGGTCGTTCGATTGGATCAATACCGGTCATGATCATTGTTTTCTCATTGCCTCGAACAATAGCTTCGCTGGAAACCATCTCTCGAAAAACAATTAATCTTGAATCAGACACAGATTGTAAAACAGTTTTGCGAATTATTTTGCAAAACGGGGTATCTGTCATATCAGCCATGGGAGAAAGTCCAAGGATCGGTCTTTGTTGATTTTGCCAGTTGAAATACATAAGGCATGAGTGTAATCGGGAACGAAGTTTTTGTCACTCTTTTGCGGGAATGACAAGCGAACCTGAGCTAATAATGTGACACCATGTGCAATCACTTGGTATTATACACCTATATGAAATTAACATTTTGTGGTGGGGTTCGAGGTGTGACTGGTTCTTGCTATTTGCTTGAGACAAAAGCTCATAAAATTCTGATTGATTGTGGAATGTTCCAGGGAGACCATGCGCTTGAGTATAGCCAAGAGCCATTTGATTTTGATCCTAAGAAAATTGATGCAGTTATTTTAACTCATGCTCACTACGATCATTGTGGTCGCTTGCCAATGTTGTCAAAACAAGGATTTACTGGTTTGATTTTTTGCACGCCACCAACCAAGTCGCTGACCAGTATTGTTTTGCAAGACGCCCAGCATTTGATGGCAGACAATAATCACCGCATGGACACTCCGATTTTGTTTGACATGGCTGATGTAAAAAATGTGGATGATTTGATTAATACGATGAATTATCACACTCAGTTTGAGATAATTCCAGGCGTGAATGTTATGTTACATGACGCCGGACATATTTTAGGCTCCGCGTTTGTTGTTGTTGATATTGATGCTAAGCATACAGCCGACTCGAAGGCCCGTAGAATTGTGTTTAGTGGAGACATTGGTAATGACAAAGTTCCAATATTGCCACAGACAGAAAGCATTAGTAATGCTGACATTGTCATTTGTGAATCAACCTATGGCGATCGCGAACATGAGCCAGTTGATACTCGTATGACAAAACTGCGTGACATGATCAAGGATGTGGTTGGCGACAATGGTACTTTGCTTATCCCTGCGTTTTCCATTGAGCGAACACAGGAATTACTTTATGAACTGGATAGAATGATTGATGACAAGGCAATACCAAATTGCCCAATTTACTTAGATAGCCCGCTTTCCATTAAAGCCACGGAGATTTATAGGGAGTTTTCTCAATATCTTCGTTTTGATCGGGATATTTTTACCAGTCCCGATCGTGATTTTTTCAGTTTTCCAAATTTGCATGTGACCCTCACTGTTGACGCATCAAAGTCAATCAATGAAGATTCTGGGCCAAAGATTATTGTGGCCGGCGCTGGCATGATCAACGGTGGCAGAATTTTGCATCACCTAAAGCGATACATTGAGGACTCAAGGTCAGGCATTCTTATTATCGGCTATCAGGCAGAAGGAACGCTTGGCAGAAAGATTTTTGACGGGCAGAAAAAAGTTCATATTTACCACGACCCCTTCGAAGTGCGGGCTAAAGTTTCCGCTATTGGAGCCTTTTCTGCTCATGGCGACCGCAAGAAATTAAAGCAATGGCTGGCAACTTGCTCAGAGCCAATCGGGCAGATTTTCTTGGTGCATGGCGACACTGATGTGAAAGAGAATTTCAAAATATATTTAGGAAAAGAACTGGCAACAAATATAGAAATCCCAAAGTATTGGCAGAGTTTTGAGTGGTAGGGTTGACTTTTCTGACATTTTAGGGCATATTTTGCCCACCCCCAACCGCACTAGGAGGTGCAATTGTGTCAGACATCAATCCCAAGTACAGGCAAGCGCTCGAGCATGCGGGCACAGCAGTGGCCGTGGCTTACGAAGCTGGAACCCGTGGCAATGAGCTGGCAGCGCGTGCGCTCGACAAGCTCGCCGAACACGGTATCCGGGTCGTTGGTCGCAAGGCCACTGTCAGGCTGAGCGATCGTCGAGCTGATGGGTCATTTGTCATGCAGATTCTCGGCACCGAGATGGGTGATCTCGTTGAGGTCACCCTTGTGCCCAGGCTGGATGCCTAGTTGCCTGTTCCATCGTCACCGCCACGGTTCCGTGGCGGTGAAATCGTCTTCACATCGGGAGAATCGATGAATACTCCGGAAATCGTTTCGCCCCGCCCCAACTGGAGCGGGGTTGGTGCTTTTAAACCGAAGATAGACTTTTGTATCACTTTTTCCTAAATTAGTTGGTAAACCCGATCCAGTCGTAAAATTCTTTTTCTGATGATTGGCTTGGGTTAAAGTCGATAAACTCTGTTGCGTATGGTGCAAGCGTGCTCATGCGGATTGCTTGGGTATTCAAAGCTCGACTTTGCTCATCGTAACAGACGCTCACTGGTCCATTGAGTGGCGCGACTTCAATTTCATTAAGCCAGCTGTAATGTACAATGCTGGCTCGAGCATCAGATTCGAGCTTCACATCAACTTCACGAATCGAAATATTTGATTGACCTGTAACAACAATTCGACCTTGGATGAGTTGAAGATCAAGATTGCCTGCACGGCCGTTAGCAAGTTTTAGTTCTGTGTTTTTTGCCAAGTAAATTGTTGTGTTAGAAATTTTGAAGCTTGCGTATTGATCAAGTGTGGTCATTATTTCACCGCGTTTAATGATTTCTCCAGACTCGATATTTACAGCTGACATGTGTGTTTCGGTTGCGACGCGATTGTATACTAGTAGCCCACTTGCGATCGCAATAATTGAAATAATTAAAATTTTGTTAAGTGTGATAAACTTACAGATGTTCATAGATAGATATATTCTATCGGATTTAATAAATAAGATCGAATTCTATGGCTTTACTTGAGTTTTACGGCGAAGGTTGTCCACATTGCACACTTATGAAACCGCTTGTTGAAAGGTTGGCAAAAGAAGAGGGCGTACAGGTTGAGGTGATGGAGATATGGGAAAATAAGGAGAATGCAAAGAAAAAAGATGAGTACGACACCGGCGCCTGTGGTGGAGTTCCATTTTTTATTAACACAGAAACAAAAGTCACAATCTGCGGATCAACCGATTACGAAGCTTTGAAAAAGTGGGCCTTGTCCTAAGCTATTCCGGCGCAAGGAGAAATATTCGAAAATCAAAAGAGATGCATTATTGCATCTCTTTTTTGTCTTGTTAAAATCTTTCCACCCAGTGAGTGTCAATTTCTACATTTAGCTCTAGATATATTTTTTTGCCCGTGACTGCTTCGAGTTCGTTTCTAGTTGATTGGCTGATTTCCTTGATACCTCGTGCACCTTGGCCGATTATCATTCTTTTGTATCTTTCTTGAGATGTCAGAACATCGGCACGAATATAGATTACTCCGTTTTTTCTTTCTTCGATCTCATGAACAACCACATGAACCGAGTAAGGAACTTCTTCGCGCAAACGGAGGAAAAGTTTTTCCCGAATTAGTTCAGCGATTCTTTCTTTTTGTCCAAGGTTTGAAATTTCAGTTGGCCCGTAGTATGCCTCACCTTCAGGCAGATTATCAAAGATCCAGTTTTTAAGAAGATCAAGATTTGTTCCTTGCAAAGCAGAGAGCTCAATAACTGCGTCGAAATGTTCATCAAAAAGATCGCGGTAAAAATCAATGTTTCTTTGGGCAGATCGCTCATCAACTTTGTTGATGATGAGTAATTTTGGTTTATCAATGTGCTCAATCATTTTTAGAGTCTGTCTTTCCTCATTGCCGATTTCCCGAGTTGGATCAACAACATAGAGGATCACATCAATGTCTCTAAGAGATTCTTTTACAGACGCAAGAAGTTTTTTTGTTAACTCGTCCTTTGCCTTTTGCATTACCCCTGGCGTATCCACAAAAACGATTTGACCTCGATGGTCATGCACAACGCCCTGCAAAGGCACGCGGGTTGTTTGTGGTTTGGGAGTAGTTATTGCAACTTTTGTACCAACCAGCGAGTTTAACAATGTTGATTTACCAACATTAGATCGCCCAATTAGCACAGCAAAACCGGATTTAAATGATTCTTGATTCATATTGATTTGTATTATAGGGATTCGGGCAGAAAGCACAAGCGTCCTGCTATGGGCAGGACGCAATGAGCAGCATATCATATTGTTCGAGTCAATTATGTGAGGATCGAGCGGGGAGTTGGACTCTGGGGAGTTGAATTCCGTGGTATTGTCGGACTTCGGGCTTTGATTTGTTATCCAGACCTAGGGTTTTCAAAAATGCCAAATTCGGATATACTCCCGCCAAACTTATTCATAAGTATCTTATGACAAACAAATTTCGTTCGTGGATTTATAGCTTATCTTTTATTGGCCTTATCGCTGGTGGAGTCGTTGCGGCCTCTGGTACGGCAACAGAAGGTGGGCACGGGGCGAGCATTGCCCTCACATTCCTTTGGATCGCTGTTATCCTAATCGCTGCCAAGTTTGGTGGACTGGTGGAGAAACTTGGTCAGCCAGCAGTACTTGGTGAGCTTGTTATTGGTGTAATTCTTGGAAACTTGGCCCTTGTTGGCCTTCATACATTTGAACCGATTCTTGAAGATGGGATTATTAAATTTTTGGCAGAGCTCGGAGTTGTAATTCTTTTGTTCCAAATTGGACTTGAGTCAAACATAAAGCAGATGAGAGAAGTTGGATTGTCTGCTTTTTTGGTAGCTGTAGTTGGGGTGGTTTTACCATTTGTGCTGGGAACTTATGTTGTTGGCCCATGGATCATGCCCGGCCTTGATCCAAATGCTTACTTATTTTTGGGAGCGGCCTTAACCGCAACTTCAGTGGGAATTACTGCTCGAGTATTTAAAGATCTAGGAAAATTACATATTCCCGAAGCGCAAATCGTTTTGGGCGCAGCTGTGATTGATGATGTACTTGGACTTGTGATTTTGGCAGTAGTATCGGCCATTGTGACAGTTGGAGCAGTGAGTTTGGGAATGATTGGTTGGATTTTAGCCAAGGCAATTTTGTTCTTGGTTGGATCGATTGTAATTGGGCAATTGTTAGCTCCATGGCTGGGACGAATGTTTGCCAAGATTCAAACAGGGATCGGCATGAAGTTCACGCTTGCCATCATAGTTTGTTTGCTGTTTGCATACTTAGCGCAGATGATCGGGTTGGCCGCCATTGTGGGAGCGTTTGCCGCTGGTTTGATTCTTGATCCTGTTCATTTCCGATATTTTAAGGATGCAAAAATTGTGCACGATGTTAAACAGGCGCTCAAGGATGCCGATGCCTCAAACGAGGCGATCAAGCAGGTTAATCATGCCATTGAAGAACATTCACATCGTCATATTGAAGATCTAATTGAACCGCTAGCATTTTTCCTTGTTCCCATCTTCTTTGTGCTAACTGGAATGGAAGTTAAGCTTGACTCATTGTTTGATGGCAGAGTTTTGTTAGTTGCTCTTGCTATCACGCTTGTAGCTATCGTGGGAAAGATTTTAGCCGGAGCTGCCGCCGGCAAAGTAAACAAACTTTTAGTAGGTTGCGGAATGATCCCGCGAGGCGAGGTTGGACTTATCTTTGCTTCAATCGGTAAAGGACTGGGAGTAATCAACGACGAGCTTTTCTCAGTGATCGTTATTATGGTGATCCTAACAACTTTGCTTACGCCACCGATTTTGAGTGTGATGTTGAAGAAGTATAAGGAATAGTAGAGAAAAATCTAAAGCAAAAAGAAAACAGCAACCCATTCCTCGCTAAAGCTCGGAATGGGTTTTTATAATACGCAAGGCAATTTAAGCGGTTAAGCACAACGACCACCCGGGTGTTACCGTTAAATTTTGGGTGCTTTTAAACCACAAATTTCAGGCCAAGTCGCCTGTTTTTTGATACTCATTTGGAGTGAGGATTTGCCGTTCAAATGCTTGAATTTGGGACCGCAGTCAGTGAAGGGTTTTGTTCGTCTTCTGATGACCAGACCGTTCAGCCAAAGATTGGCATTGTCTTGATTTTTAAAACCCTTGAGAGCCCGAAGCCTGATGTTGAAATGAGAGTTGAAGAGTTCAATCAAGTTGGTGTTGTTTGGACAGTCAGGGAAATTTTTATAAGCAAATAATTCTTTTCTTCTCTGGTCTATTTCTAAAACAATATTTTGTCTAATGGGAATATCTTCGCATCGTTTAAACCAAACATGACGAAGAACTTCGTTTAATTTTTTATCGTCTTCATATTCATCGAAGACATATTTTTTTAATGAATTGAAAAAGTGACGATGGGTTGGGTCTGTTCTAATGTTTAAATTCTTTCTAATGTTCTCTAGATAATGATTTAGGCAAAGCTGGTTTTGTATGTCTGGATAGATCTGTTTTAAGGCCAAAGGAAGCGAAGAACGGTCATCGGAGACAACAATTTTTAGTGGATAGTTTAGTTGTTTTAATTTGTTAAAAATTTTAAGGAAAGCTTCCTCGCTTTCTGATCGAGCTAAAATACCGAACAGAATATCGTGAGTTTCATAATCGATGAGATAGATAAAAGGTATTCTTTCTTTATAACCACGCACTTTAACATACTTGCCATCGATAATTAAAATACCCGACGAGTATTCACAACACTCTTGGGTTAGCTCAAAACAATCTGGCAGAGATTCTAATTCTTCAAGGACTCGATTAAATGCTTGAGCGCCAGACAAACCATTTTCATCACCAAGTTTTCTGAAAGGAACACCATCGATATTTGTTACCCAAAAAACTTTTTCCAAAGCCGTGTGACTAACAGAAAAAGAGCTTTTACAGCTCTTGCAAAAATATCTATTTATTCCTCTTCGACTTCCTTTCTTAATTGTTTCAACACTCTTACATTTTGGACAGAATGGACAGTGTTTTTTTGACCATAATAACGACTTTAACTAGTTAAACATCTAAATCTTAGCAAACTTTACAGAAAAAATCACCTTTTCAAGCACCCAAAATTTAACGGTATCCACCCGGGTGAGGGGTGGTCGCAGAAGATGGGTCAGTGGACCTCGAGCGGATCATGCCACTTTGTAACCATGGTCGAGCAACTCCTGCGCCTCGTAGGCGCTTGGGGGCTCGGGGAAGATGTTGTCGATCACCCAAGGCTCGATGCCAGCATTGAGGCATCGAGCCTTGGCTTCCTCGACATCATTTCCGCGATTGACGCGGGCCTGCGTGGGCAAGCCCAGCATGAGCACCTCGAGCCAGCAGCCGAAACGATCGGTCAGAGGCCGGAGGATGCCACAGCGGCGCAGGGCGACGAGCTTGTAGATCGCGTCGTAGGCGACTTGACTCTGGATCCTGCCGGCAAGGCCGTGCTGGATCATGCGGATTTCCATGGAGGGTCGGAGGTCGAAGTCGAGCGGGGAACGGTACATTTCTTGTCCAGTGCGCTATTTAAGCGCGGTTGAAGTGCGCAATTTTTTTATCACAAAATTACGAATTTGTCCATAAGGCACCCACCCCGACGCCAGGGATGCGACAAGTCCTTGATTGGGACAACGACTTTTATTGATTATTTTAGTTCGAGTCGAGTTACTAACTCAACATGCGGTGTATGCGGGAACATGTCGATGGCGCGCATGGCAGTCACTTTGTAAAATTCTTGGAGCATAATTAGCTCGCGGGCGAAGTTTTTATAGTTACAGGAAACATACACAATAGTTTGGGGCCTAGCTTTTATGATGTCTTGCAAAGCCTTGTCGTGCATACCACTGCGAGGTGGGTCGAGGATGACGATGTCAGGATTTAATTTTTTCCAATCAAATTCCTCAGTTTTAGCATCGTGAAACTCAATTCCAACATTATTAAGCTTTGCGTTCTGGCGGGCATCGACGATTGCCTCGGGTACAAGCTCGACTCCGATGGTTTTTTTAGCCTTGCCTGCAAAGCTGATGGCAAAAAATCCTGTTCCACAATAAAGGTCAAGTACTGTCTTTCCGGAAACATCGCCAGCAAACTCTTGAACTGTTTGCAAAAGCAGTGGGGCAGTGCTGGAGTTTGTTTGAAAAAATGCGTTTGGGGAGATTGTGTATCGAAGTCCGTTAATCTCTTCTTCGATCGACCCGTTTCCGATTATTGCTTTAAGTTCATCACCAAAAGAGACATCAGAGATTGTGTGATTTATTGACCATATCAGTGTAGTCGGGTGTGTTTGTTGTCCAAGTGTTTCAATAGCCGACCTGGCTTGATTCTTTTCTGATTCATCCGTGGGGGCGCTGGTAATTATGTTAATCATTGTTTGACCGGTGGACGCGCATCTAATTGAGCCGTAGCGAAGCAGTCCGGTGTGGGCTTTTCGATCAAAGTATGAAAGTCCGGCAGTTTGCGCCCAAGATCGAACTTTGTAAAAAAGCTCATCGATTTTCTCGTCAGCAATAAAGCAAGGGTGATTATCAATCACGCGCCACCATTTACCTTTTTCCCGCAGTCCCACCTTTCCTTGAAAATCAATAACAAAATCCATGCGATTGCGATAATGCTCAGCTTTAGCTGACGGCAGGATCTCTGTACACCGAAGCGGATTCCCACCCACGCTTAGTTTTTTTAATTTAAAACTTCCATTAATATCAGAAAGCTTTTGCTCAAGCTGTTTTTCGTATGGAATATGCGACCACCCGCATGATCCGCACAAGTCTTTATTTGGACATGGCATAGTGGGGAAAGTATAGGGGAAAATGGGGAAAGTTACAAAATGGTATAACCATTTTGTCGTCCCGGCCAGAGAGCCAAGATCCATCGTATTCGGACTTGGCCTGTGGATAAAGATCGGATTTCTGTTTACAAAAAGCAAGATCCGCCACGATGCGCTCGCGGCGGAAGGGGTATAAAGTCAGACAGACCAGTCTCGGTCACATTGACATCGGGCTGTGCCAGCCTGAGAGCTGGCCGATGCTGGAGATTACGGCCATCGGCCGGCGGTACAGCGTGCTGTACACAGCCCAGGCTCGGCGACCCACCCATCCGAAGCGGGAGAAGTTGCTGAGGAATTGGTCGAGGTCGCCGAAGGTCAAGACGCCTGCGGGGATCAAGCTTCCGTCATGGTTGCTGATGCTGATCCACCGTTGACCGTTCATGTCGGTGGTCAGTTCGACGTCGATGGGCGCAGAGAACTGCTCTAGCATCAGCTCGCCGATCTTACCGTCGAGCGTGGGGAGCTTGTCTTTGGGCCTAGCCTCGATGAGCTCGACATCGATGACCCGCACACCGCGGGTGGCGGTGACCTGGGTGATGATGTTGCCATCTGTGACTTCGTAGCCATCTTTCACCAGTTTCTTGCACGCAATGAGGTGCTCCGACCTGGTGATAGGCGGTTTGAACTGCGCGATCATGGGCACAAAGTGCCGACCGCGTGGCGTGCGAACATGGAACTTTCCAGTCATGTTTCCCTCCAGGGGAGCGGTGCGGGAATGCACACAAAGACATTAATTGATATTTGCAAATAAATCAAATTTATCCACACATCTTCGCTTGATTTCGCTGGATCCCCGCTCTTTGGTTGTGATGACAAAATGGTATAACCATTTTGTCACTTTCCCCTTTCTACTTTATACTACCTATATGATCATAATTGCTCACAACATCCGCAGTTTGCATAATATTGGCTCGATTTTTCGAAATGCTGCTGCGTTTGGGGTGGAAAAATTATATTTAACTGGGTTTACTGCTGTGCCACCGCGCAAGGAAATTGCTAAGGTGGCTTTGGGTGCTCAGGACTTGGTTGCTTGGGAGCAGGGAAGTATTGGGTTAGTAATTTCGAGCCTTAAAGATCAAGGTTATCAAGTCATTGGGCTGGAGACTGGAAAAGATGCCAAAGATATTGCCAGCATTAAGAAGTCTAAAATCGCACTTGTGCTGGGGAATGAAGTTGAAGGAATCGATCCTGAGACTTTGAAGATGCTCGATGCCATTGTCGAAATCCCCATGGATAAAAAACGCTCACTCAATGTCTCAGTCGCCAGCGGAGTGGCAATGTATGTGTTGGGTAAAGAAGGTAGAAGTTAGGTAGCAGATCCTAGACAACACAACAATTCTTTCAATTTCCATATTTCTCTCACCCCTATGCCGCCATTCTCAATTGTTATTATTACTAAAAATGAGGAAGAGTATCTTCCAATTCTTTTGGAGTCAATCAAGTATCAGACTTTACAACCACATGAGATTATCGTAGCTGACGCAGGGTCAACTGACGCAACTCCGCAGATTGCACAGAAGTATGGTGCTCGGTTAATACCAGGCGGAATGCCTTCAAAAGGTCGCAATGCCGGCGCACAGGCATCAACTACTGATAATTTACTTTTTCTTGACTCTGATGTGGAGCTTAAGGATCCAAAGTTTTTAGAAAAGGCTTGGCAAGATTTTCATGAACAAGAATTTGATGTGGCTACGGTTGATGTTGATCCAAAAAGTTCAAATTGGTGGGACTGGTTGTCACACAAACTTTACAATCGTTATGTCCGGCTTTGGGGAGCAAGGCATCCTCATGCACCAGGGTTTTGCATTTTAGCCAGGAAGAAAATGCATGAAAGATCCGGTGGTTTTGATGAGTTGATTGTTTTTTGTGAGGATCATGAATATGCTCACAGGGCAGTCAAAAAGCATGGTGCAAAGTTTGGATTTATAAAAAATGTATCAGTCCCGGTTTCTGTCCGTCGCATGGACCGTGATGGAAGACTAAACATTGCGGTAAAATATTTGTTGGGCGAGCTTCACTTTTTATTCCTAGGTCCAATACGAGACGAAAAATTCAAATACACATTTGGTTATGAAAAACACAAAAGAGAAAAATAGATTGTTTGATCCACAAGTCGTCGATCATGCTGAGGTCTTAAGTAAGTTGGTGGTTGAGAGTTCGCCCCGTCGAATTTTTCTTTTATTAATTTTCATCTCAAGTGTTATCGCTACTCTTGGACTTTTAAACGACAGTGCGGCAGTTGTTATTAGTGCTATGTTGGTAGCTCCACTATTGTAGCCAATTCCGGGATTGATCTTTGGAGATCGGATCTTGGAAGGCTGGATTACTATCGTCGAAGTGGGGAATTAGTTTTTTCATCTCGACTTCTATATTCCCATCTCGACGCCCAGTCCATCTTCGCATAAAGCTTCAATGGATCCTTCGTAACTTTAGTGAAGAAGGAGAGAGATCTTCTCGGATGAAGGTTTAAAATGTTTAAAATGTTTAAGATGTTTACTTCGGAATAAACACTTCCATAAATACTTTCAATATTGACAAAAGTCCATTTTTATGGTATATTTTCGTGTCCATTAGTTCATTATATTTGTTTAATTCTGGCTTTCTTTTGGCAATATTTGGTGACAAATATATCAAAAGAAGGTCAGGAATTTCTCCTGGCTTAGTGAGTGTCTGTCTGTTATTGGCAGTAATATGTCTGGCAGTAAGGCTGGATGTAGAGCTGTTTGACAGCAGATGCTGAAAGAAAGAAGATGGACATCAGCGTCGAGCAGTTGGGCGAGTTGATCGCCCAGGCGAAGGCGGGTCGCGTGACCCGCGAGAATTTCCAGCAGTTCCTCGCGAACCCCAACGGGTTCGCGGTGGGAGGGTTCCTCGTCTCGATCGACTACGGCAAGTCGATCGAGGAGATGGTGTCGTCCGGTCGCTACGACTGGGCGAACGACGCCATCAACTCGAGGAATTTCCAGATCGTGGGATCTGGAACGGCACAGGTCGTTCCCGAGCTCGTCTACCTGAACAAGGTGGTGACCTCCGAGGAAGTCCTCGTCCACATGGAGGCGAACGGCCTGCGTCCGGCCACGTTGGCGGAACTGCTGGCGTTCGGGGCGACCTACCCCGAAATTCAGAGGCAGTACCCAGTGGTCTGCCTCGGCTCCCTCTGGGTGGATCGCTGCGGCTATCGTCACGTTCCCGACCTCTATGGGGGCGGTTCCGAGCGCGAACTCAGCCTTCGCTGGTATGGCTGCGGCTGGCTCGAGAGCTGTCGATTCCTGGCCGTTCGCAAGTAGGAACTTGGAGCCTTGTGTCCTTTGTTCTTGTTCTAGTTCTTGGACACTTGGCTCCGGTCCGATTCGTTCCGTGCTCCCGCATTGACTTGTCAATGCGGGATTTGGTGTTTTTGGAGTATAATTAAGAGTGGAAAGTAAATGCTTTAGTCCACAGCTACGGCTTTGGGCAGTTGAAATCTGGGCATTGCATCAAGTGAGAATAAGTAAGGTTATGGCTTTATTTAGAGTGCTGATACATTGCTCCAAAAATGAAAATACTTGGTATAAGGTATTAAGGGAATAACTTTCCCAAATAATATACAACCCGGAGAGTATTCGAAGGGCGGTGGCACTGACGATATCTTATATATTTTAACGGCTCCATCTGGGTGGATCGCAACGGCAATCGTCACGTTCCCTACCTCAATAGGAACGGTTCCAAGCGCGAACTCAACCTTAACTGGTATGACAACGACTGGAACGAGAACTGTCGATTCCTGGCCGTTCGCAAGTTTTGTCATTCTCCTTCAATATTTGAAGGAGTTTGTTTATATAATTTTATCCAACCACCAATCATTTTTCCTGTTTCTGTGAGTGGTATTGTTATGCTAGATAATTTGCCTGAATCAATTTCTTTCATTTCCCACAGGAGCTTTATAAAATATTTTAATGTATCAAATTTTGCGCTTAACTTTTCTATTGTTTCCAGGGCTTTGTTTCCTAATTCCTG
>DMOG01000031.1 GCA_003453595.1 Candidatus Uhrbacteria bacterium | reverse complement strand
GAGGAATTAAGCAACAAAGCCATCAGAAAGTGTAAATTAAAGACTTAACCCTAAAGACAGAATTTTGCGAAGCAAAAAACCCTCGCGAAAATAAGAAACCCAATAAAATTAAGCTAAAGTGCTTCGAGACTTAGACAAAATGTCTAAGTCTCTATGTCTAAGTCATACTGACTAAGTCACATTGTTATTTATGCCATGAATGGCATATATCTAACAATTAACGCTAATGCTGTTTTTTTATAATTTCCGAAGGATTTCTGGAGGATTGATTGACAATAACTCAATTTTGAATAAAATGGCCATACTGACTGCAAACCCGCAGTTCAGTTAACGAGGAGAGAACCGTGAAAATCCTCAACCGAGGAAACCGCGCGGTCGTCACGCTCACGAAGGAGTCGCAGGGCGTGATGTACTACCGCGGGCAGTAGCCTGAACAAAGTGCGGCGGGGCTGATATAGCCCCGCCGCCTGCACTTTCATGGAGGTACTATGTCCGTATCCCTATTGGAACGCCCTTCTATCTATCACCGTAATGGCAATGCGGTGGTTATATTCCAATCAAAACCCTACTGGTTTTCAGCAACATCTGGTGTTGAAAGGGTAATACAGGCACTCGCACTCTCAGACCCTCAGCTCATCATCGCCGATATTTCTGAAAAACTAGGGATTCCTATATCAGAAGCACAGGAGGCGTTCTCTGATGTTTCAGAGCTACTACTCAATGCGGGTGTACTCGAAGTAGATGGAATAACCGGAAGTCTAGACATGTTCTCACCAGAATTCCAGGTGAATAATGTCGAGAACGTTCTGGTGATAGCCACGACACAGGGTTGTAATATGTCCTGTCCGATGTGCTACGCACACGCATGGCATCCACTTCCAAACGAGATGTCAACGAACGAAATCAAAGGCATTGTTGATCAGCTAAGCACGATGCCTTGGAAGAACGGTATTTCTCGTGTCGCGCTAACAGGCGGTGAGCTTTTCACACGATCCGACGCACTAGAACTCATCGACTACATACACACACAGGGTTTTTTCGTTCAGGTCAACTCAAACGCAACGCTCATCAGCAAACAACAGATTGATCATCTTAGCCGATATGAACGCCTCAAGATGTCAGTCTCTCTCGACGGTGCCTGTGCTGAAACGCACGAGGTTATTAGAGGTCAGGGCACGTTTGTCAATACTGTGCAGACTATCCGCGCACTCACTCAACGAGGCGTTTCCGTAGCCGTCAACATGTTTGTCCACGCTGGCAATATTAGTGAAATCTATGCAACACTCGAGCTTGCTGACTCAATCGGTGTTTGTGGATTCAACTGCCTAAATATGATGCATGTCGGGCGAGGCAACAGCCGTCGCGCAAAGCGACAGCTGATTGCCGTGCCTTTGGCAACGTTCTATCGTAAGATATTCGAGGCCATTCGGTATAACAAACGATTCTTGCAACTCATGGCGCAGTCGACCTTTGCCAATCAAATTATGGGAATTGCAGGAGGCGTTCGAAGCCATACATGTGGTATTGGAACAAACCGAGCTGTATATGTAAAGGCGGATGGTAACCTATACCCATGCGCAGACACAGCCATCCCAGCGTTCAGGCTCGGCAACCTACGCACCGAAAATCTCTCTGATATCTGGGAAACATCACCTCTTCTACATAAACTACGCGAGCTTAACGTCGATACTATGAATCGACAATGCGCAACCTGTGATGTCCGCTACATGTGTGCTGGCAATTGCAGAGGTGAAAATTACCAGACAACGCGAGACCTATATGGCCCACATTTTAAATGCGAAGAAATCCACGACTCTATCATCGAGCTCATGTGGATTCTCACTGAAGACCCTGAATTGTTTCACGAAAAAGTCGATGGGCTCATGCAAACGGTCGCTAGCGTACACGCAACATCAGCATAGTCGACAAAAAAACTTCAACTCAGCCCGGGCTACTCAGCTCGGGCTACTTGCTTCGCTATAATAATCAACCGCGGACTTTTAATTGTATAAGGGTTCATATCGTAATCACCATAAACTGACTCTAACCGAAATCCATATTGCGCCATCAATTCTTTCCATTGTGGCACAGTAAGATATGTAACCGACACATTATTTTTCTTATCAATCAACTCCATTGCGGATGCGTCAAACGAAAACGTCCTTTGTTGATGCTCCTGCAAATATCTAACAATACGAAAAACACTATCAGTATCAATCAATATACGGCCACCATGTTTCAGTACACAATTCAGAGATTTTAGTGCCTTCGGTAATGAGACATCCGCCAAATCAGAAAAGAACCAATATGCTACATCATAACTCTTTTTGGAACTAAACGTCTCAATAGATGAATAGAGAAACTCTGAACTGCATTTTGGTATTTGCTTCATCGTTTCCCTTGCTCTCTTAAGTAAAGATGTCGAGTAATCGACCCCATCCACGCAATAGCCAAGCTTTACAAGTGCCTCGATGTGACGGCCTTGACCGCATGCGACGTCCAGAATACACAACGATTTTCGCAGGCCAAGCGCCTTTACTAAGAATGTTACATCTTTCTGTGGATCGGCTTTTCTCAAAAAATCAGAATGTTCAGCAAGATACTTGCCATTATTGTAATAATCCCGTGAACTCATAAATGATAGTAAATAGGTTATCTCTGTTTGGAGATTATAACACGGCTCATATTTTATTAGTAAGTTGAATTTACATTTTATCCACACAAACTATCAACGCTAAGCGTTGGTAGTTTGTGTGGATAAGTTTGTGCAGGCAAGTCTTTAATTGGCTAATTTATGCCATGAATGGCATATATCTAACATTTAACGCCAAATGCTGTTTTTTATAATTTCTGGAGGATTGATTGACAAATTCCAAAAAATCGGCTACAGTTAGGGTAGAAAGTGTCATGGAGGTTTAAGTGGCGTGTTGCTACTTTTTCCTCGCGCTCACGCGCACGCCCGGCTCTGCCGTGGCATCCCCACCCTGTCCGGCTCAGCTGGACATGCCCCAGGAGGCAAACCATGGACCGCATCCTCGCGACCCTCGTGCTCCTCGCGGCCCTCGTGCTGGGCTGCGACGTGACCGACCCCAACGACACCGACACCGATGACACCGGCGACACCACGCCCGAGGTGTATGAAGCCAGCTTCAAGGCCTTCATCAACACCTACGGGTGGGACGGCGACGCCGTGGTACTGCTCGACTCCTCGGAGTTGGACAAGACCATTCACGGGAACGGCGCCAGCTTCATCGCCTCCGCCGAGGGCGAGACCACGGTCACCGGCACCACGCCCGACCTGCTCGAGCTCAACGCCGGGATCTGGAATGCGGCGTACATCTACGCCGACTACCCCATCCCGTACGTGGGCTGGACCTCGGCCGACCTGTCGTCCTCCTCTGACCTCGGCGCCTCACTGTGCGTCGACCTGAGCGGTGACTGGAGCTGCGACGACGGCATGCACCCCGATCCGATCGAAACGGAAGGGGTTGTCATGAACGATTGTTCTGTCCAGTTCGCAAACATCACCGGATTCGGCAACGCATGGCTCGAGATCGACGGCAACAAGGTCGAGAGCACGCTCGGAGACGGCACCACGATCCGCGGCATCATCACCACCGACACGATCACCATGATCGTAGATCTGTGGAACGATATCACCGTCGAAGCTGTGTGCGATCGCATGTAGCCAGCTGGTCGTCGGGACTACGAAGCCCCCGCTCTCTCTCGAGAACGGGGGCGATCTGCTTTTAATAAACAACCACCCCTAACCCCTCCTTAAAAAGGAGGGGAATTATCACACCCCCCTCTAACTCCCCCTTGGCAGGGGGAGAATTAATTTAGGAGGGGAATCTAGCTTCTTGCTTCTCCCCCTTTCCAAGGGGGAGTTAGAGGGGGTGGGTTTTTTATTCATTCCGACAATCGCCAACCACCCCACACCCCTCCTTAGAAAGGAGGGGAGTCGAGTAATGCTAAGAATTTAATTCTTCTTGTATCTGATCTATAACTGCTTCGATATCATCAAAAATTCTGTCATTTGTAAAACGGATTACTCTTAATTCTAACGCGTTTAAATACTCTGTTCTTTCTTGGTCATAAATTTGTTGCGATTCTTCAAAATGAGAATCACCATCCACTTCAATAACCAGCTTCTTATTTGGACAATAAAAATCTACTATATAATTTCCGATACTATGTTGACGACGAAACTTACATTCTGTCTTTGATTTTGAAAGATAACCCCATAACCTTATCTCAGCTTTTGATGAATTCCCTCTTAAATACTTTCTTCTGTCTTTATATTCCTTTCTATTGAAAATAAACATATCGAGTTTCTTACCTCTCCCCCTTTCCAAGGGGGAGTTAGAGGGGGTCGCCGAATATGCCTTCCAGCAACCACCCCTGACCCCTCCTTGAAAAGGAGGGGAATTGAGTTTCTTGCTTCTCCCCCTGCTAAGGGGGAGTTAGCCTGCAGTTCCGTAGCTCCAAAGGAGCGAAGGACTGAGGGGGTAGGTTTTTTACTCCTCTACATAAATGATCCCATCATAATTCACCCATGCGTCATATATAGGATTTGTATAATCACAATGATTTAGTGGCCCGACACCAGATAAATCTCCATCTCCATCAAAACACCCCTCCCCCTCACCATCTTCTCCACAACTTCCTGTGCACCAACCCCAATTATCACGCACATGAACTCTTGGCTGGAAGGCGCAGGTGGATTCGTTGAATTGGCAGGGGAAGTTTGTTATTTGGCCGTCAGTATCATACAAACACACATCCAGGTCACTGGCGTCGGAACAGCGATAGGCGTGTTGGTAGGTAAAGTAGTTTGGATCACAGGAGTCAGAAGTCATTCCCCACTCTGTTTCAGTGGTACAAATCGACTCTGTTAGCGAACCATCAACTAACCCTCGATGGTTTTTATAGTAATTTTCATCCCCATCTGATCCTGACTCATCCCCATCTCCCCAATCCACAATCACTCGCCGAATTGGAAGTTGCTCTTTATAGGCAGCAGCAAAGAACTTTAATGTTGCTCTAAAGAACCCATCAGTACTTTGGAAATCCCCCTGATCCTGACTATTAAGCGTAATCGCTCCCTCTGTTCCCTCTTCACAATACCTTGTCCCACAATGAGTCAAATCCACACTCCAAACAGTAGGAGTAAAACCAGTAGAACGGACATCGTCTATATCTGTGTAATCCGTTGTCATCTTTCCGTCTGTGTAATTCAATTCTCCGGTTTCAACTTCACCATATCCGCCAAACACAGGCGTAAATGTTGTACTAGAATGTGAGACAGTATCCAAATCCCAATGCCAAATATTTATTACTTTTGCGAATATCTCATCAACACGACTAACGACATTATCAATTCCTTCCTCAGTATAAAAAGTCAATGATTCAGGATTAGCAGAACTATACCATCCGCTACCAACATCCATATTAAAATCTATATAACTAAGTGCTCCTGGATTATCAAAAGTCGTACTATCACTATATTCCGTGTCACACTCTTCACTATAAGGCACGCGTGGCGTTAGTTCGCTTCCATTATCGCAAACTGCTATTCTTGCAGGTGTATAGTCATTTATGTCAGTATTTTCTGGACCGATACTCGCACCATAAGGAACATTTTCAGATGAATAAATATATTCCAATGTGTCTATTGACTCACTCTTATTTCCGAGAAGCTTATCTGTCCATGCATAGTTTTCACTAGAACCTGCTGATGTTTGTAATAAAACAGAACATGCGGGATATGAAAAACTAGCAATGTATTGATTAAGAAATCCTGCATTTGATTGATTTTGATTAGCATTCCCACCATCTTGACCAGGGCCACTTTCATCCTGATAATCCTTATACACAAAATCATAATAATCATCGTGCTCGATTGACATCCCTGACAACACACAACTATGCAAATAATCTACCAAACCATCAAATTCCTCATAATCTGTTCCCAAAGCTTTACATACTGTATTTCGATATGAGTATGTATTTCCTTCATCTGTTGTGAAATCAAAGTTCGCACTATAACTACAATCTAAACTCAATCCATCAATTTCAGCAGTATCCTCGATTGTTTCAGGATCGCAGGATGATTCATCTTCAAAATTATGCGATCCATAAGGCACACAAACATAAGGACAATCAGCCTGCGTTGTTTCCATGCAAAAATCTTCAGCGTAAATATCAAAGTAATCGCCATCCTCGCTATTTGGGAGACACTGCCCAACAACAGCATAATAACCAGTTGGACACCCAGCGTTATCAGTACAATGATATCTACTACCCAGACTGAAATCATTACATGAAAAACTTCCATTTGTTTCAGCACAAGTAACAGGAGACTCCGGCGGTTCATACCCAACTGCAGGCGAACCTGTTGTATAAAAATCCGTAAACATTGAGGTATAGCCACAGTAATACTCATCTTCGTTATATCCCGCAGTCGCATACTTTGCATACAAATCCGTCGATCCTGCGAGTTGATCAACTGGGAACCATGTTAAACATGCACCCTTATACTGATCACCTTCAATATTCAATCCTGTATCGCGTTCCAAGCAGTAACCAGTAAGTCCGTAAACTGTATTTTCTTCAACAATTGGCACACAACCGTCGGTTATGTTGCCACAGTCAGTATCATCTGTACACAAGGCACCCGGAGCTGAACTGGCTGGACTACAAATTCCTGTTATATCCAAATTCTTACGGTTTGTGCTAGCGGCTATATAACTGGTGAGTCCGGTGTTGTCTGACAACTTTGTGTAGGAACACATACAATCCTCGCCTTTGGCACACAAGTTGACCTGTGAAAATCCGGAAAGTCTGGTTGATGGCAAAATCGCACCAACAGTTGATTCAACTAGGTCTGATAATGAAAAATCATTTGACTCAGTTAATATCGATCCATTCCAATATTTCCACTGACTAACAACACTATCTCCAAATGGACTGTTTACTTCCGGATGGGCTCGACAGACTTGGCCTTCGTATAGGGCGTTATCAAAGGGCTGACCATCCATGGAAAGGAAACAAGAACTACGATAACAACTTCCTTGTTTAGCTGCTTCGGAAACAAAGCAGGTTTCTCCTGATCCACAAGAATAATCCATGGCACAATAATTGCCTTCAGTCACACAAGCGCCACTTAAACATTCCTGACCATCACCACATTGGTCTGTTGTTGAACAAGCTGTAGTTGAAATAGCGTAACAGACTCCAGTGGTACAAACAGCGCCAGAGGTTTCGCAATCGCCACTATCTGTACAAGCCGAACCATTGTCTGAACAATAACCAATGCTACAGTCTTGGGCGTGATCTTCATCACAAGCACCAGCTACAAATCCCAAGCGATAATCTTCTACCTCCTCTTGGACACACAATCCCTCGATAACTGATGATAGTAAAATCTCAGTAGAGAAACAATCAGAGTCTGTATTACAAGGATCACCATGATAAGCGTCGTACATGGATGAATATGAATCATTCTCATGTGACCAGTCACAATATCCCGCCGGCGGAGCAATGTTTACTTGTTCTAAAGTTTGCAATGGGAAAATGTCAGGAATTGAATAGCCGGAATAATCTTCTCCATAAAAACTAACATCCCGAGAAACATATTTTTCAGCATCAAGCACAACTGCGGCATTATCTGAATCCCAGGCCGAACAGAAAGATGGATGACCTTCGGCTGAATATTCTGTACAAAGATCAATTCCGTCACAAATGGTGCGATATCGTCCAGCGTCTTGATCCCAGATCGAATAAGAACTTGAGCAAGAGAGCCATTCGGAACAAACACGATTTTGTTCAACTTTTATAATCCGATTTGTATCGTTTTCTAAACGAGTGACATCACTATACTGAGAATAACCAGTATCCTGTGTCCATAAATACTCAGCAACACAATCACCACTAATCATGTCTCCCAAGTCACTTTCATATGGTGCACAATCAGAATCCTGATAACAAGAGGTTCCAAATGTAACAAACTCTTCAAAGTCATCCGGACCGATTGTTCTGATATCAAAATCTGCATATAAACGCGGATTCGCATAAGCACAACGACTAGCACAAGGGTCAAAGGTGCTACCGTCTGCTAGTGTTATTGTTGAGGTGGTGGTGGTAGAACAATCAACTGGGTCAACAAGCGAAAATGGAGTTTTACCTAAAAGCTCGTCAGCGTGAGAACTAACTGTGTAAGTGGCACTGGCATTGTAGTCAAAACCAACTTCACCGCCATCATTAAATAAAACACATCCTTCTTTTTGACTTACTTGTCCATTACATCGTTGTGAAGACAAAAGTGATGATTCGCTGAGCTGATCATTATCAATGTAAAAATATGATTCACCATCAGCTTGGGTATAAAATTCACTATCAGCCATGTCTAATGGATCAACAAATTCACTACAACCATTATATTCTGCACTACAATTTCCTACCCAACCGCTATATTGCGTATCTCCATTTCGCCAAATTCCACTATCTGTTCCGCCCACAAGATAAGAACCTTGCGTAATCAAACACTCACCGGCGTCAGCTAATGCACACTGCGCGTCAGTACTGCAAGTTGATCCACCCTCAGAACATACTCCAGTTCCATAGCAAAATTCACTTGTTCCATTTTTAAACCAACCGCTATAGGTAGTGCCTGAAACTGTCACATCTGTTTTGTATTCACAGGTATGACCGATTGGATCTTTGAAATACCAAGTTCCATCTGCTTGAGTATCCCATTCTTTACAGAACAATTCATCTTGACCACAAAGAATTGTGTCGTACAAATCTGGATCATTGAGCAAATAAACTGTTTGCCAACTATCAACCTTAGAATTATCAGGTGTAAACTCCGGCTGTCCTAGTTCCATACAGCCAGCACCTTCTGCTGAACAAGCAAGATTTTCATCATAAATCGCATACAAACTTGAGTCTGGAGCCACGAAAGTGGCGTCTGGTCCGTATGAAATATGATATAGATTTTGATCACCTGATCCAACCAATGTTTTATATTCAGGAATAAACCAACCATCAAGGTCGAACTGGCATGAATCTGCGCCAGCCACAATTGTACATAACACTGGGCTGGTAGTGTCAAAACTTGTTCCCGCGTCGTTTGTATAAAGATGACAATCTGTTCTGGCACTGGCGTTATCTGCCAACAACCATGATCCACCACTTAAGTCTGTGTTATAGCAAGTGGCATTATAAACTGCCATGTATTCTGAATCTGATTGTTCGGTTGTAAAGTAAGAAGAACATCCAACTTTATCGTCAGAACACAAATCTCGGAAAGACTTTAAGTACCAAGTACTATCGTCTTGATCTGTATATTCCTGACATCCCAGCTGATACTGCGGAGAAATAGCTCCTTCTGTCGTAACATCGCAGACCATTGGTGTTGTCCAAGAATCTCGAATTATAGTGATATTATCCTCACCTTCACGCAACATTAGATTATCAATGTAAAAGTCTCCGGAGCCATCTGGATCAAAGGCCAATACCGTACCAGCTCCAAAACTTGGATAATCAACTGAATTCATGTCAAAAGGACCAATCGAGTAATACTTCCATTCACTGGTAAGCTCAACTGTTTGCTCAACCTCAGGAGTAACACTAGCAGAAGCATTGATATCAAATCCAACTGCCACATCAACAGCGCCCTTAGCCCAGAAAGTTAAGGTATATGTTTTGTCTGTAAATAATTGATTATTTAAAGTTCCACAATATTGTCTACCAAAACTTACTGTACAGCCCCCTCCCAAAGCACCTGATGTTGAGGCGCAACCGTCTTCATCGGTACAGGTTGAGCCTTCATTGTACTGATATGTCCAAACTGTTTGGCCACTTGATTTTAATGAGTGTCCACCAAAGGAAACTGACTCGTTGGAAAGCGTGACAGACGATGCACTATCTGACTCCCATGAACTGATTGATCCGTCTTCAAACATTTCTTCCAATGCCACTCGACTGTTGGCACTGCGACCGCCAGTATATGAACGACAACCATTATCAGATTCGGAGCATTCAGTGCTTTCATTGCTAAATCCGTAAAAACGACACAAACCAGCCACAGCATCATAATAACCTTTAGCCGTAGTACAAACAGCTGCTTGCTCTGTGGCACCATCTCCAGCTAATTCTGTTAGGCGATAGGAAACGCAGGAATCATCAACAGTGGTTGTTTCTGACCATAATCGATAATGAATCGATCCACGAATGTCGTAGAACTCGCGACAATCTGGGTTTGTAATAGTATCAATATATTCATCACATGAACTTGATTCTGAATCAAACCTTAAATTTGCATCAGAGTCATCTTCACAAGTAATTCCACTGGCATTTGTTTGCCAATTTGTACAAGGCGCTGATCCAGGATTCATCTCAACTTCACCACTACTAGCATAAGCATAAGGATGATAGGAAGTTGCATCAAGATCTGACTCTAACAATCTCCATGTTCGCAATTGATATCCTTCTTCATCTGATCCTTCCCAAGTGTAGAAAGTCGCTGCCCGATCTCCACCTGTATTGGCCATGGCTTGGTCTTCTGTTACGCAAGTACGCAAATATGTGAAATATGATTTTTCCTCAGTTTCCAAATTTGTGAATTCAGTACATCCCACAGCTGACTCATTACAAGAATCTGCAGAATCGGCAATGAAATAGATTGGGAAATCACCAAACGACTCATAGGTTGTGGCCTCTTGGCGATAAGTGTCATAGCCATCACAAATTGCCGGACATGTATCCAAATCACTAATAACTGCGGATACTGCTGGATCGCCATTGGTAGGAATATATTGTCCACAGCCAGCATCCTGTTCTGTACACATGCGTGCATAAAGATCACATTCTGCCACATCAGAGTCAGCCCCGGTACAACCCAGATATTCTGGAGCAATTTTTAAATAAACATCAGTAAAACTATCCTGGTTATAGCCATTAGTAAAAATGTTAGGATCTGAGCTTTGCTCAATTTGAATATCATCAAACGAAACATCCCCAGCCAAAGTAAGTTCTGCATATAAATCCAAAGTTCTGTCTATCAAAGTTGGAGTTGTAAATACACATTCAAAACGAGTATAACCTACCTCGCGCACCTCAGCCTCTAATCTCACTGTACTAGTGTCTGTGGTTAAAACGCGACAGTCAACAAGACAATCTCCTGAACAATCATCAGTAATACTTTGCGCAGACATGTTTGTTGGCGTGCCATTTTCATCCACAATGCTCAACGAAACAGTACCAACATCTGTTCCGGTACCTAGTGATTTTGCATAAACTGACATGGAATAGAACTTTGACTGATCAAGAACAATACCCAAACGAGACGCTGTACCACCAGCTGACTCCAAATCAATGGCATCGGTTCCAGTTCTGCTTTTTGTACCATCGGTTGAATAAACTAATCCATCGATTAACCAACCATCAGGAACACCGTCCTCATTACTATCAGCTTCAAAACCTGGATTGGAAAAAATATTTAAAGTTAAATCCTCATCTCGCTCATATAAAGTCGAACATCCGGCATATTCAGCCTCGCAGGTCTCAACCTCATCATTAAAATATAAACGATTTTTATAGGCATCAATAGCCAAATCAGCTACCTCAACACTAGCTATCACCGGCCAATCATAAACATCATCAACTTCGTCTTTTTGCGTTGCATACCACAAACAACCAGCATTTGAAGCGCGGCAATCACCGTAATCAATAGTATTTGTGAGGAAATCTACTTTAACACCCTGTTCTGTCTCAAAGGTCATACAACTGGCATATTCCTGTGGACAGGAATTTCCTCTAAATTGCCAAACATTTTTTTCGCGCACGCAGGCTCCATATCCACCAGCGCAATTGCCGTTTTCATCTTCAGAAACACAACTTTGAATATCAACACATTCTTCTGCTCTTTGATCAGTACCAGCGGCTGACAACAACTGGCCATAGGCCAAAGTGCGACACTGTGTTTCTGGAAACTTAAGAACCCAATTTGGATCAATTAAATGACACCATGGATGTTGATCATCAAGTTCCCCGTCACTATTACAGGAATAAAATCCATTAATTACTTCTTGCAAAGTAACTGGGCTGGAATCTGAATTATTATCTGATTCGGAAGCAATCTCCCAACCAACTGAAATAATTCGGGCTTTTCTAAGCTTAACAATGTTGCTATGACAAAAACCATAGGTATAACATTTTGGATCCTGATTGCGAGCCGTGTCAGACGAAGGAATCAAAGGCCAATTTCCATCAACATAACCCTCATCAATAGCATTTTGAAGAGTAAGAGTTGTGCCTGTTCTAGAAAGTGCAATTGCTGAGGCAAAAGAAGAATCAATTCCACAATTAAATAGTCTTCGAGAAGAACCTCGGAATGTGGAAGGACAGGTCGCAAGTTCTGAAAGCAAACTATAGTCAGTTATTTCCAAAGGCTTAAATGAAGTAATGCTTCGGAAAACTTGGGCAATACGATCCCGTGAATACTCGACTGCACTATTTGGATCAAATGGATTTCCCGGAGCTGACACATCTTCAAACAGTCCTTCCTTAAATTTGTTCATCAATTGCGAAAAAAGTGTATTTGTAAAAATCGTGCCGGCATTAACGCCGATTGACAAAAGCGAATCTGAGTTTGATAAAAGTGATGTATTTAAATCAAATGGTAGTTGTTTTTGCAACTCAAGCGAATATTCAAGTTCTTTTTTAACCTGCGAAGCCGGAGTTTCCACTTGACCTGTAATGTAATGAACAACTGCTTGGAACCCATCATTTGCTTGCAATGACTCCTCCTCTGCCCTTGCCTCTGACTGAGCTTTGTTAAGCGCATACATTTCCACCTGGGCAATAGCTGAAAGTTCATTTACACCCGGGTCAAAAGCCTGAACCATTACAGACAAAACTTGAGCAGTTTTAATTTCAGGGCTTAGATCTGATGCACTGACTGTTGCTAAATATCCAGCCCAATTATTTTTTATACTTGGATATTCAAAACTGATTTCTGGTCGTTGTGCAAAAGAACGAATACCACCACGAATTGCTGCCAAAACACTTGGATCAGTATTTAAGTAAACATTAAGTGTTGGCCACATGCCGTCTTCCAGGTTATCAATAACAACATCATTGTAAACATCAGAAAGTATCCGAGCGCCAGCATATTTAAAATAATCCTTGGATGGAAGAACATTAATAAGTGGGCTTTCGGCATTTCCACCTGACCCAACCCATACGGCTGTGTTTGATGCCAATTGACTAGCCATGGTGGAAAGCAGATTGATCATTTCTGCTGACAATGAAGAAACAAGCGCGTCGCGAAGTTCAGTGGCAACCTTCTTTAGGATGTCCATTATAGATTGTTGCCCGACAACATCAGGCGCGGAAACAACTAATTGCGCATGGACTGTTGAAACAGCCCCAAAGCTCAAACTCAGTAGCAATAGTACTGAAACACCCAGGTGCATTATTTTTTTCATCCTCTTTTTTAGTTGCATAAAACCTTTTTTATTGTTGTGGAAGATATTGATCAAAATCTCCACTTGATTCTAAATCTGACATCACCTCAGTGAATAAAGCTTGTAAGTCTGCGTCCGAAATACCAGCCAGCTCAGACGGATCAGCTCCGGCCTGAATAAGCAAGTCACGAATTTCATCAATAGTTAATTCATGAACAGCCTGTTGAATTTGTTCCAATGACATGGATGGAGCTGGCTCAACTTGAGTATCTGGAAGTAAATCACCAAACAATTCAGGTGAACTGGATGTTGTTTCCTCAGCACAATCATCACCGACAGCACAAATTGGATTTGTTCCAGATGACACTTCTGTGGCATCTGTGTATCCGTCACCATCTGTGTCCATTAAATATGGTGATGTGCCATAAACATATAATTCATCATAGTCAGTCAAGCCATCACTGTCAGTATCTTTAGTTTGTTGTTGTGCCATTTCCAAAGCTTGCTGATCTTCGATAGACAAATACATTTCGCCTGAATAATTAATATAAAATGGCTGAGCAATGTGCCGCACAAGATAGAATCCGCCAAGTACCAGAGCAATACACCCTGTGCCAAGTATTATACTAAAAGCAACCTTCTGTTCCTTTGTAAACGAAGGTTTGGTCCTGCGAATAATAATCCGCTTTTGTTCATTTTCCATGTTGTGGATTTACTTGTAATAGTATACCAAAAAATGAGTACAACTTGTACTCATTTTTTCAACAGGCTTACTTTTGCAACCTTTGCAACCTTATCTCTTACTTGTTTACTTAGGATAAATGAATTTGCGTGAGATATATGTCCAAGATACGACGATACAACTTGTGTAATATGCAATTGGTCGCCCCCCCCCGATACATCATTCTCTTTAATTAGTTTATCTAATTTTTTTAACATTCTTCTTTTGGTCTTCGTTCGAAGTAATAGACAATATGGTCGTACGACAAATCCTAAAAAATCTATACCATTATTCAGCCCACTGATTGAAACCTTATCTGGATGCAATTCAAGATGTAAATTTTTGGTTAAAAATTGTTTTACTCTGGCAAGCAATGCTACTAATTCATCTCTATTATCAGAGACAACCACGAAATCATCTGTATATCTCGCGTAATACTTAACGCTACAATCATGCTTTATAAATTGATCAAACTCATTCATGTAAATATTAGCGAATAACTGTGATATTAAATTGCCGATTGGGATACCTTTTCGTTCAAATAAATTTGACTGATTTGACGAAAAACTTGTTATTATAGCTTTCAAAATCTGTATAACATTAGGATCAGCTATCCGTTTATTAAGTATATTTAATAAAATATCTTGATCAATCGAATCAAAAAATTTACGGATATCGCATTTAAGCACGAAGCACTGGCATGTATAATTCTTACTCACCTTCCTTGCCATATTAACCAACGCCTTAACCCCTTTATGAGTTCCCTTGCCTATGCGACAGGAATAAGAGTCGAAAATAAAAGTTGGTTCAAATATTGGATTAAGTATTTTAAAAACTGTATGGTGCACAACGCGATCCCTTACCGTTGCTTTATGTATATGCCTTAGTTTAGGGTCTGAAATATAAAATGAATAATATGGACCATGTTGATATAATCCTTGAGAGAGTTCTTTATGCAAACTATTAATATTTTGATCAAGGTTGCGTTCAAATTCAGCTACATCTTTTCTCTTCGTTTTGCCTTTCCTAAATTTTTGCCAAGCCAAGAGTAAAGATTCCTTAGTTATCATGCCTAAATATAAATTATTAAATCTTTTCATATATGGGTCAGATGAAATTGCCTATTTTCACAGAAAGTTATGGTTTGTATAAAATGATTTATAACTTCCGCATATTAGTGCCAAGACTAGATAGATATGGATTATGGCTTCGGACGGAGAATACCACACTTGATTTTATCGAGCTTATCATACAAGCGGAAGCACAATATGAATTGGAAAAATTACATACGCTTAATAATGCGAGTGTAAAATTAAACTTACTCCGTTTTCTTGTTCGTATAGCATGCGATGTTAAAGCTATCAATATTGAAAAATACAATTTACTACAACAACAAATCAATAGTGTTGGCCAAATGCTCGGAGCGTGGATTAAATCAATAAAAAATAAAAACAATATAAAGGCATCTTAATAATGCCTTTATATTTGGAGAGACTTCGGTAGGAAGCCGGACGCAGAACCGTAGTTCTCGTTCGCATTGTCGACACGATCTGTGTCAAACTTGAGCCTGTCGTCGTTGAAGTTGAAGATCGGCGCACGCAGGAACTCATCAGCATCCGTTATTTTGAATTCACTCATCTTTATCACCAGAATTTGAGGTTTACTGTTCATATGAACTTATTTACTCTTATTCCTGAATTTAATTTGGGAGTAGATTTAAGACACCTCCACAAAGTGAAAACAAGCAGTATCTCCTAATATGGTACGCTCATGAAGACCTTAGTCCTAATGATTCTGACCGTTTATATTATAACAGAAAAGGGTTGTCCGAGAAATTGACAACCCTGTAATTAGCCCGAAAAGGATCAAGGATCAAGCTACTGCGGTAGGAAGCCGGACGCAGAACCGTAGCTCTCGCCCGCACGGCCGACACGAGCCGTGCCAAACCAGAGCCTGCCGTCGCAGAAGTAGAAGACCGGCGCACGCAGGAACTCAACAGCAACCGCCGTAAAGTCGTCTCCCGCGCAGTCCGTGTGGAGCTGCCCCCAGCGGATGAACCGCGTCGGGTGCGTGAGAGTCATCGATCCGACGGCGAGCGTGCCGTGGCCGAACTCCGTCTTCGCGTAGACCGCCCGGCCACGACGAACCGAACGACCGGCGTGACGAAGGCCGAACTGCGACGGGATGACAAGGATGTCACCCTGCTGCTCTGCGGCGATCCGCTCGAGCATCATGGCCGTCCGCGCGTGCTGGTGCAGACGATCCGGCGCGATCTGACCCTCACGGTAGTTATGGAAGTTCCGCGACTCCTTCAGAAGGTCGAACATCACGACTGACGCACGACAGTAGCGCTCGTGCGGGTTGGTCACGCTCATGAAGTGGCGAGCCGCGATGGCGTTGACCGAGGGGATGGCGAACCACCCCTCGGCGCCGTCGGGGAGCGTGAGCGTCGGGAGCACCTGCTCGACGAAGCGCATCGTCTCGTTAGGCGAGATGCCATACAGACGCGCGAGCGTCTCAATCTGCTCGCCGATGGGCGCCGGGCCCGTGTACTCGGGCGGGTAAACCCATGTCGACGCGACCTCCTCGTTCGCGTACTCCTGACTCACCGACAATCGGGTGAGTGCCAAGCGCACCGCATCCCCGACGATCTGGCCGAACTCGTCACCGTTGGTGATGACGAGCTGCGCCTGGTCGATGTCGAGTGCCATCGTGTCGACGACCTTGCGCGTCCCGGCCATGGCGAATTCCGTGATCCGATCTCTCTGTCCGGACGTGATCCTTGCGGTCATCGTCCACCTCCTTGTATGTTTTTTTCCGAATCGCTCGGAACACACGACTAGTCTCGAGAAATAAGACAAGTGTTTTAATTAGTAGAAATGCTAAACAAAACACTTATCTTATTTATAACGACTATATTTAAAAGGGCTCAAAAATATAACTTATTTTGGCAATTTTGTCAACGAATCTGCTAATAAAATCCACTCCTCAACCGAAAGCTCTTGGGCGCGGGAGGTTGGAGAGAGGCCAAGGCTTTCGAGTATTGATTTAATGTCTTGAGATTCAGCAATTCCTGAGTCTGCTAAATTACGATGTAATTGCTTGCGTCGTGAGGAAAACCCAATCTTTGCAAGCCCTATTATCTCTTCTGCATTTTCTACAACTTGCTTTTTATCAAGCCTTAAAACAACAGAATCGACTTTTGGCGAAGGATTAAAACTCCCAGGCTTTACAGTGCAAACTCGTGTTGGATTTGTGTACATCTGAACCGCGACTGACAAAAGCGACATATCACCGGGTTTTGCTAACATCTTTTCCCCCACTTCTTTTTGCACCATCACCACACTGCGCTCTGGAGGATTTTGCGCAGTGAGCATATTCATAAGAATCGCGTTGGCGCTGTTGTACGGTAAATTGCTGATAAAAATCCATGGCTTATCACGCACGATCTCATCAATATTAACTTGAGCTGCGTCTGCGTGGATAAGTTGCGCGCTAATAAATTGAGCGCGTAAGTTTGGGAGCAGATCTGAGTCTGCTTCGATGAGGATAAGACCGGTAGGACTGGTAGGACCTATAAGACAGGTGATTTGATGAGTAAGAGCGCCATCGCCTGGACCGACTTCTACAACAAAATCTCCAGAGCACAAATCCGCAGACTTAATAATTTTTTCAATCACTGACTGATCTTTTAAAAAATGCTGGCCGTATGACTTTTTCATATTTCCACGCTTCCTTGTCTAATAATCTCAACTTCATCACCAATAATTTTAATAGTTGTTGAAGCTGGGAGTATTGGTAAATCTCCGCCATCGATTATGCAATCTGGACTGTCAGGTCTATTTGAAAATACTTTCTTAACTTCGGTAATTGAATAAATCGCGTCTTGTCCGGAAACATTTGCGCTTGATGCCACAATTGGTTTTCCAAAACGCTTAGCAATTATAGAACAAAATGGATGCGACGAAACTCGCACAGATTGAGCATCCTCTTGTGCACATCGATCTGAAACTGGTGAATCATCAGCAATTTGTCCAATAATATTTAATGCTCCTGGCCAAAAGCGATCCATTAACTCAAGGGCTTTGTCTGAAATTTGAATATAACTTGAGGCTGATGCTTGGTCAGGAATAATTAAAGGAGTTCCTTTTCCGTCTGGCCGTCCTTTGATAGCAAATACACGCGCCACTGCCTCATCATTTGTGGCATCGCACCCAATCCCATAGGAGGTTTCAGTTGGAAACACAATTACCTTGCCCTGTTGTAAACACTCAACTGCACGATCAATGTCCTGAGATTTTATTTGAAGCATAGGGGAGGAGGTTGGAGTAGTATGTCTTATCATCTGATTTCTGTAATCTGGGTTCTGTTGTCTATATTCTGTTTCTGATCACTCCCCCCGATACCAAGCTACTGTTTGTTTGATTCCTTGCTCAAGATCAACCTTTGGTTTCCAGTCTAAAGTTTTTTGAGATTTGCTAGCATCAAGTGCCATGTACTTTGTTGCATCCGGTTGATTTTCATTTCGATCAGGCATTGCGCCTCCACCAACAGCTGTTTTAACTTTTTCAAAAATATCTGCAGTGGTTGTTTGTATGCCAGTTCCTAGATTTAATATTCCCACAAAATCTGATTCTGCTGCTTTTAAAAGCGCATCTACCACATCGGAAACATAAATATAATCACGCGTTGTTTGGCCGTCATTATTAATTACCGTTGTCTTTCCTTTTAATAATCGTGAGGAAAATATTCCAATCACACCTGACTCGGCGCTAGCATCCTGACGCGGACCATAAATATTCCCTGGCCTAAATGCCACATAAGGAGTGTTATATTTTTGCTTGTAAAAATGTAAATACTTCTCACCAGTTAATTTTGTAATTCCATAAGGCGTAGTTGGTACTGGAACAACTTCTTCGGAAATCGGCAGATTGTCATGAATTCCATAAACAGCACAAGAAGAAGTAAAAATAATTTTCGCGTTTGTACTTTTTCGAACTCCTTCGCAAACATTTAGAAATCCAATAATGTTATCCATGGCATTTTCTACTGGCTTTTCAACTGATTCCCTATCATGCAAATGCGCTGCCAAATGAAAAACAAGTTCTGGTTTGTATTTTTCAAAAACATTAATCACATCTTTGTCCTGAATATTAATCTTAATATATTTCGCTCTGTTATTTTTCCGATTCTTTGGCGGCTTAACCTTGTCAATAACAATAACGCATTCAGCATTATCAATTAGTGCATCAACTAAATGTGAACCAATAAATCCTGATCCACCAGTAACAATGACTGTTTTATAGTGATTTTTCATAATGGTTTTGATGAGAAAGTGTAATGGTTGAAATAGTTTACTAACTACTTTCTGAAACTTCTTTTCTTAAATAAGCGTCAATGAATGGTTGAAGGTCGCCGTCTAAAACTTTTTCAGCATCTTGGATTTCACAATCTGTTCGATGATCTTTGACCATTTTATAAGGATGCAGAACATAACTTCGAATTTGATTTCCCCACGCCGGTGATTTGTGTCCACCTTTGAGTTGGTCTAATTTTTCCGCCCGTTCTTCTTGCATCCGCACAAACAAGCGGGACTTTAAAACCCGCATGGCTGATTCTTTATTCTGTAATTGCGAGCGTTCATTCTGACAAGTGACAACCGTATTAGTTGGAATGTGAGTAATGCGAACTGCCGAATAAGTTGTATTCACTCCTTGTCCTCCGTGACCACCGGCCATAAATGTATCCACCCGTATATCTTTTTCATCAATCTGAATACTTGCTTGTGAAAACCCGGTGAGTTCTGGTATTACCTCAACGAGCGCAAAAGATGTATGGCGCATTTTTTCAGCATCAAACGGAGAAATTCGAACTAGTCGGTGCACTCCTGCTTCTGATTTAAGCATACCATAGGCATATCTTCCTTTGATGGAAAAAGACACGCTCTTATACCCAGCTTCCTCTGCTGGTGATGATTCATAAATCTCAGTCTCCCAATCCTGTGACTCAGCAAAGCGAGTAAACATTCGAGTTAGCATTCCAGCCCAGTCCGACGCATCTGATCCACCAGCGCCAGCATGAATCGACAGAATTGCATTATTTTCATCCATTTCTCCTGAAAGCAAAATTTGCAATTCAAGTTTTTCATAGCGCGACTGAAGATCATTAAAAGTTTTTTCTATTTCTGATTCAACTTTTGCGTTTTGTTCGTCTTGGGCAAGTTTTGACAAATCTAAAGCATCTTGAATCTCAATTAACAATGTTTGCCAAACCTCGATTTGTGCTTTGCGTTCTGATGCTTCTTGAGAAACTTGTTTTGCTTGTTCCTGGTCATTCCAAAAGTCAGCCCCACTCATTTGTACTTCAAGCTCATGGACTCTTTCTTGAGAAGAATCCAAATGCAATATCTCCCAAGCTTCTTGGGCTTTTTCTTGTAATTCCTGCAGTTGTTTATCAATTAGCAACATAAACTAAAGACAAGGCCATAATGCCTTGTCTTTGTCTTATTTTCAAGTTCAGATCTTCAATTTCTTGGCGTATTCTCCCAATACTGGCATTTCCCAAAGAGTTCCTTCAAGCGCCTTGAGAATTCCAATTATTGATAACACTGTAAAGGCGATATAACAGATCATCATCACAAACCAACCAAGTACTGGAATAAATATCAAAATGTTAGATAGCACCATCAAGATCACCTCAGCAACAAACAGAACCAAGCCTTGCTTAGCATGATACTGCGCAAACTTTGAATCTCGCGCCAGCAAAAGTGGCACAAAACATAGAATAAAGATGTATGAAAGTGCTGCCAGCACTTTATTGTCTTCAATGTCTTTTTTATCAATCGCTGGTGTTGTGTCTGTCATATTATTTTTAGTTTAAAGTTTAAAGTTTAAGGCTGAAAGTTTAAAGTTTAAAGATATAAGCTTCGAGCGACTAAAGACAGTATAACACGAGCTAATAAGTTCTTCTATAAAACATGCAAAAAGCCGGGTTCCCCCAGCTTTCTACCTTCTGCTTTTGACTTTCAACTTTCCGCTTTTTACTTTTAGCTTTCTACATCATGCCCATACCTCCGCCCATGCCTGCTCCATGATCATGTGCGTCCTCTTTTTTTGGATTATCTGTAATTGCTGCCTCAGCTGTTAAAATCATCACTGCGGCTGAAACTGCATTTTCTACTGCAAAACGGGTCACTTTGGCTGGGTCAATAATCCCAGCGATTATCATATCTGGCTCATAAACATCACGCAGTGCATTGTAACCAGCAGCACCTTGAGCATTTTTAACTTTCTCAACTACCACATCACCTTTGGCTCCGGCATTTTGGGCTATGTAGAAAAGTGGTTTTTCAATGGCGCGTTCGATAACTTCGACTCCCAATGATTCATCTTTATTTGTTCGCTCAATATCAACTCGCAATTGGGCAAGTGATTTTTGCACGCGGATCAAAGCCACTCCACCTCCAGCTACGATTCCCTCTTCAATAGCTGCTTTTGTAGCTGAAACTGCGTCTTCAATTCGCATTTTCTTTTCTTTCATTTCTGTTTCAGTAGCTGCACCAACTTTGATAACTGCAACTCCACCGGCAAGTTTTGCCAATCGCTCAAGCAACTTTTCTTTATCAAAATCAGAAGTTGCTTGCTCAATTTGATTTCTAATTTGTGAAACTCGCTCTTGAATCTTAACCTTATCGCCTGCTCCATCAATAATAGTTGTCTTGTCTTTTGTTGCAATTATTCTGCGAGCCTTTCCCAGATGACTCAAATCTATGCCATCCAACTTCATTCCCCGCTCTTCACTTACAACTGTTGCTCCTGTCAAAACTGCAATGTCCTCGAGCATCGCCTTCTTACGATCTCCAAACGCTGGGGCCTTGATAACAAGTGCGTTAAATGCGCTACGGAGTTTGTTGACCACTAATGTTGTTAGTGCCTCACCATCCAAATCATCAGCAATAATTACTAAGTCTTTTTTCCCAGAGCCAGCAATTGATTCTAAAAGCGGCAAAATTGCTTGGATTGAGCTGATTTTTTGATCAGTAATCAAAACAGGAGCATCTTCATATTCAGCTACCATTGTTTCTGGATTTGTCACCATGTAATGAGAAACATATCCTTTATCAAACTCCATTCCTTCCACAACTTCAACTTCGATTCCAAAAGACTGACCTTCCTCAACAGTAATAACTCCATTGTCTGTGACCCTTTTCATTGCCTCGGCAATCACAGCTCCAATCTCTGGATCATTAGCTGAGATTGAGGCAACTTGCTTAATCATCTCGCCAGCAACTTGTTGAGACAAACCTCTGATTCCTTCAACAACTTTTGCAGTAGCTTTTTCCATTCCTCTGCGCAATGCTTGCGGATCAATTCCGGCACTGACAAGTTTCATTCCTTCGTCAACCATAGCTTGAGCAAGAACAGTGGCAGTTGTTGTTCCGTCTCCAGCCACATCATTTGTTTTGCTGGCAACTTCCTTAACAAGCTCTGCTCCCATGTTTTGCAACTTATCTTCCAGCTCGATTTCTCTGGCAACAGTCACCCCGTCCTTGGTAACAAGCGGTCCACCATAACTTCGTTCAATAATCACATTGCGACCCTTTGGCCCAAGAGTTATCCGCACAGCATTTGCCAGAATATCAACTCCTTCTTTAAGCTTCTTGCGGGCGTCTTCATTAAAAGTAATTTGTTTTGACATAGACTATTCAACTATCGCGATAACATCTTCGCTCTTAATTATTAGATACTTTTGTTTGTCGATTTCAACTTCGTCAGGTGCCCATTTTTTAAACATAACTTTCTGACCGACTTGAACCTCCATTATTTGTCGCTGTCCATTTTCCAACATCTTGCCTGGACCAACTGCCAAAACCTCAGCCTGCTCTGGTTTTTCTTTTTCCACAGTGTCAGGAATAATAATCCCTGATGCTGTCACAGTTTCCTTATCCATTGGTTTTAAAATAATATGATCTGAAACTGGTCGTAAATTCATAAAGATTTGTGTTATTTATAGTGAAAGCT
>DMOG01000015.1 GCA_003453595.1 Candidatus Uhrbacteria bacterium | reverse complement strand
CATTTCTATTTAGCCTTTACATATAACACATTTTCCTTGTTAGAAAGTCACTGCTGTGATAAAATAGGGTTCGATATGGCAAAAAAACTACCAGCAAAAAAACCAACTAAAAAAACAGAAAAAGGCGGATATAGTGCCAAGAACATCACTGTTCTTGAAGGACTAGAACCAGTGCGAAAGCGTCCTGGAATGTATATTGGCTCCACAGGCGCAAGTGGACTTCACCATCTTATCTGGGAAGTTGTTGACAACTGCTTTGACGAAGTAATGGGAGGATATGCAACTAAAGTTATAATCAAACTGCAACCAGATAATTGGGTATATGTAGAGGACGATGGTCGTGGAATTCCAGTTGATATTCACCCTGAGCAGAAAATATCAGCACTGGAACTTGTTTTAACAAAACTTCATGCTGGAGGAAAATTTGGCGGTGATGAAAGTGGATATAAAATTTCTGGTGGATTGCACGGTGTGGGAGTTTCTGTGGTCAATGCTCTGTCAGATGATTTGCAGGCAATTGTAAATCGCGATGGAAAAACTTGGGAACAATGGTTTAAACGCGGAGTTGCACAGTCAAAGGTTAAAGCAACTGGCGCAACAAAAAAAACAGGAACAATAATTCGATTCCGTCCTGACGCTTCAATTTTTGAAACCACGGACTTTAATTGGAAAACCGTACTTGATCACTTGCGCCAACAAACCTATTTAACCGCCGGGGTTGAAGTTCAAGTTATTGACGAACGAGATCCAAACACCCAAGTAATTTATGGTTTTTATTTCGAAGGCGGAGTCGCCTCTTACATCAGACATTTGAATCAAAATAATGATGTAAAGCATGACAATGTTTTTTACACAAACAAGAAATTCGAAGATGTCCAAGTTGAAGTTGGTCTTCAATATACAACCGACTATCACGATGATGTTCATTGTTTTGCCAACAACATTACCAACCCAGACGGCGGTACGCATTTAGCTGGATTCAAGTCAGCCCTTACCCGCAGTTTAAACGCCTATGCGCGAGAAAAAGGATTTTTAAAAGAAAAAGATACCAACCTTTCTGGTGACGATGCCCGTGAAGGTCTAACCTGTATCATCAGTGTTAAGCTTCCTGAGCCTCAATTTGAAGGTCAAACAAAAGGAAAACTTGGAAATCCAGAAGCTCGCACTGCTGTTGAAGCTGTATTTGGTGAATCATTTAGAATCTACCTAGAGGAACACCCACGGGACGCAGAAGAAATAATTGGAAAATGTTTGCTATCAGCCAGGGCCCGCGCTGCTGCTCGAGCAGCTCGAGAAACAGTTTTGCGTAAAGGAGCATTTGAAGGGTTGATGCTTCCAGGAAAACTTTCTGATTGTTCTAGTAAAGATGCCATGAGCTGCGAACTTTTCATTGTTGAGGGAGATTCGGCTGGTGGTTCAGCCAAACAAGGACGCGACCGAAAACATCAAGCTATTTTGCCACTACGAGGTAAAATCCTAAATGTAGAGCGTGCACGACTTGATAAACTTTTATCAAACAATGAAATCAAAAACTTGATTATTGCACTTGGCACAAATATAGGTGAAGGGTTTGAAATTGAAGGTTTGCGCTATGGAAAAATCGTTATCATGACCGACGCTGATGTTGACGGTGCTCACATTCGAACCTTGTTACTAACTCTTTTCTATCGTCATTTCACAGAGCTAATCAAAACAGGTCACATCTGTATTGCCATGCCACCTCTATACAGAATTCAAGTTGGAAAAGACATCAGATATGTTTACTCTGACGAGGAAAAAGAAAAAGTTGTCGCTGAGATGACAAAAGGCAAAACAACAAAATCAACCAAACAAACAAAACCAGAGACAACCGAAGAAGACGGGGACGAATCCTTGGAAGCAGAAGTTATCGAAGCAGGAGGTGTAAAAGTTAACATTCAAAGATACAAAGGTTTGGGAGAAATGAACCCAGACCAGCTCTGGGACACAACCATGAATCCGGCAACTCGCCTAATGAAACAAGTGACCATTGAGGACGCTGAAATCGCGAACGAAACATTTGAAATCTTGATGGGAGCAGAAGTTGCGCCAAGAAAAAAGTTCATCCAAACTCACGCTAAAGAGGTAAAAAACCTGGATGTTTAGTGGAAAGTGGTAGAAGAAGTATTAAGAAGAACCGATTTATCGGTTCTTCTGCTATATAACTTTAATTTAGTTAAAAATGAATCGCCTCTTTGCCCTCTATGTCTTTTCCTCTATTGACACTCCTCACAAATACCAGTATATTATCCACAGATGGCCCGGAAGGGCTTTTTAAAAAACAAAGATTTTGCAAACAATCTTATGACAAAACTACTAACAAACAACCGTCTCTTTAAATACTTGCGTGAGTCAAAGCAAGAACTTGAGAAGGTTAGCTGGCCAACACAGGAGCAAACAACTCGCTATGCGATCATTGTTATCATCTTCTGTCTTGCACTCGCAGTTTACTTTGGACTTCTTGACTGGGTACTTAACCTTGGTCTTGAACAACTTATCAAACTCACAGTTCAGAACTCAATTTAAAAAATCTACCTGTAATTCATAATCAAAAAAAGGTGTTTAAGGTGTTGGTTTCGAAATTAACGCTTTAAACAATTTCAATAAGTTAAACATTCACTCGTATGGCAAAACAAACCGCCAATTATGGCCGCCGCTGGTACGCAATTCATACCTACTCTGGGTATGAGGAAAATGTTGCGGAAAGCCTTCAGCAAAGAATCGAAACCATGGACATGGATGAGAAAATCTTCGCAATCCTTGTTCCAAAGGAAAAAAAGATTAAAATCAAAAATGGAAAACGCAAAGTCGTTGAAGAAAAAATCTTCCCTGGCTATGTATTGGTGGAGATGATCGTTACCGATGACTCATGGTATGTTGTGCGCAACACTCCAAGCGTCACTGGATTTATTGGAACAGGTACAACCCCAACTCCAATTGCGCAAGAAGAAATTGATGCCCTATTGAAACGAATGGGAGTTGATGAGCCAGAATTTACATTTGATGTGCAAAAGAATGATCCAATCATCATTACTGACGGGCCATTCAAAGGCCAGCAAGGTAAAGTTTCAGAGATTGATGAACAACGCGGTAAAGTCAAAGTTCTCGTTTCCATGTTCGGTCGCGAAACTCCAGTCGAACTCGACTTTTTACAAATCAAGAAGGCGTAGGCCAGAAGCCAGCCGACAATGTCGATCTAACCACCAGTTTTCGGAATCAAAAACTTAAACAATTTAAAACTCATCCCCACCTTAATCTTAGGAAAAGTCTTCTCGAGAAGATCTCTCTCTTTCGTTACTAACCATCCTTCGCTCTTCGAGCTTCGGAGATCAAGAAGTTACGAAGGATCCATTGAAGCTTTATGCGAAGATGGACTGGGCGTCAAGATGGGGATTTGTTGTTTACGATTTAACTTCCCGTTGACAAATAATCTGCCAATCTTGACCAAAATCAGCCAATGAGCTACTATTTCGTCATTAACTCATACAGTGGTCGCCCATATTGCGGGAATCCACTTAAATATAAAGTATGGCAAAACCAATCAAAGTCGTGATGAAAGTCCAGGCTATGGGAGGTGCGGCAACTCCTGCCCCACCACTCGGACCTGCGCTATCACAACATGGCGTCAATATTCAACAATTTGTAAACGACTTCAACAATGCGACCCAAGATCGTCGCGGAGAAATCGTTCCAGCATTGTTAACAATTTACGATGACCGTTCATTTAGCTTTATTCTAAAAACCGCCCCAGCTTCTGACATGATCAAAAAAGCAGCTGGAATCAAATCTGGTTCTGGAAAACCAAATACAGAAAAAGCTGGAACTATCACCAAAGACCAATTGCGAGAAATCGCAGAAAAGAAACTTCCTGACCTAAACACTGACAGTGTCGAAGCAGCAATGAAAATTATTGCTGGAACATGTAAACAAATGGGAGTAGATGTTAAATAAATAATTGTAAGGTGGGAGTCACATCTGTGACATTTGAACCACGAACAAAAAAATATGCCAAAACACAGTAAGCGTTTCAAAGAAGCGCAAAAGACAGTTGATAAAACAAAGCTTTACACACTTGAAGAAGCTATAAAAGTTTTAAAAAGTGTTGCTCCAGCCAAGTTTGATGAGTCAGTTGAAATCCACATGCGCCTTGGGATCGATCCAAAACAAAGTGATCAACAAATTCGTCCAACAATCAGCTTGCCTCATGGTAGCGGAAAAGTTGTCCGAGTTGCTGCCTTTGTTGATTCTGCAAATGAAACAGCAGCCAAAGAAGCAGGAGCTGACATAATCGGAACTGAAGAATATATTGAAAAGCTAGTTCAAAAAGGCGAAATCAACTTCGATGTTGCAGTCGCTGTACCATCAATGATGCCTAAACTTGCAAAAGCTGCTCGTATCTTGGGACCTCGAGGCTTAATGCCAAACCCAAAAACAGACACTGTGGGAACAAATATTGAAAAGATGATCAAGGAACAAAAAGCTGGAAAAGTATCATTTAAAAATGATGCTACAGCAAACATCCACATGACTGTTGCTAAAATCTCATTTGATGAGGCAAAGTTGCTCGACAACATCAAAACTGCTATCGAAGCTATCAAAAAAGCCAAACCATCAAAGTCAAAAGGAATTTTTATCAAGTCAGCAACCCTAACCTCAACCATGGGGCCGGCAATCAAACTTGATTTATCTAGTTTGTAAATAAAAATTAAAAAATAGCACTTGAGAAATCAGGTGCTATTTTTTTTAATTTCTATTGCTCTATGTGAGCATATAAGCTATGGTTAGCTTAGAATACTACAGGAGGAAACACCATGCCGATCACCAAACGAGAAATCACGGATAGTGAGCGCGGGTGGATCTACTACAAGCATGCCAAGCGATACGCGCTTGACTGCTTGTGCATCCCACTTGGCACTCGATGCACAATAGAAGAAATTCTCCGATATCTGCAAGAATTACAGCCATCAGTATGGGTACGCACGGGTGAGATCCTCGTATGCGTACAGATTGGCAATCACTATGCCAACATCCACTCTCTTGCAGAAATTGAGAGGATGCTCAAAAAGAACTGACTCCCACCGCGACCTTGTCGCGTAAACTCTTCCGCAGTCCACAGGACTGCGGTTCGCGCGTTTATCAGACCCTCTGGAGGCCAAGCCTCCAATATGATAATCTAGTCTTATATGATTCTTACGCGAAATGCGATTCTTGAACGGATCCATAAAAACGAACTTGTTTTTGAGCCTGGGCTTGATAAGTTTCAACTCCAACCTCATGCCATTGACTTGCGTCTTGGATATAAATTCCTTATCCCTAAAAACTGGGTAATGACAGAACGCGGGCGTGTGGCTCTTAAGGTCTCAATTGAAGACACTGATATTCACTCTGAACAATTTGAAGAAATCATTCTCAAGCCTGGTCAATACTTTGATCTTCTACCAAATGAATTTGTCATCGGCACCAGCCTTGAACGCATTGAAATGAATGCACCTGACCTGATGGCCATTCTCTTCCCTCGCACTTCCACAAATCGCCGCGGTATCAACCTATCTCTTTCTGGAATCGTTGACACAGGCTACAACGGCAACCTAATATTCCCCATGAAAAACGAGGCCGGCGATCAAGTCCTCCGCCTTTTCCCAGGCGAACGAATCTGCCAAGTCATTTTTGAAGAACTTAGCAATCCAATCTCATCAGAAGAAGCAGACCAACACGGTCTGTCACAAGCAAAATACTCAAACTCTGGCGAACCAAAATACAAAGTAGACAAATCAGATGAACGCAACCTTCTCACTGCCGGCAACCTCCAAGACCTAAAAGATCGATTCTCTCTATAAAAATCAATTTAAAAAAACCTGACTAATAAAGCCAGGTTTTTCATTTTTTTTCAATCAATCAACAAAAATCTTATTTGAAATATATGCATCAATCAGCTTTACATGTCCGTGAAAGATTTCTTTGGGTAAATCATTAATATCAAACCACTCCCAACACTCACACTTGTCTGGTTCAGCAAGTATGACATCCCCTTCAACCTCCCCAGCTAAAAATCCTGTTTGAATATAGTGCTGGTCTTGATTTCGATCATTAACCAGATGAATAAATTCCATTGACCCTGCGCTCAATCCAGTCTCTTCCATCAATTCTCTAATTCCAGCATTCACCATAGCTTCACCGTCTTCTAAATGCCCACCAGGCAACCCCCAAGTTCCCTCCCCAGCACAATTCCTTCTCTTTCCTAACAAAATCTTACCATCACGCAAGACAAAAACATTAACCCCCACACAAAAACTCGGCCGTCCGTTGATCATAAAACTACAACTGCTTTAAAATGTTTTTTAAAAACTTGCATGCCTGCTTAGAAGTTTCGTACTGGGCATGATAGACGACTGCCGGGTTCCCTATTGCAAATCTTGAGATGTGAGATCCAACTCGTGAAAGCATGACTATTGGCTTGCCGGCTTGTTGAGCTAATATAAGCTCACCGCCAACCCCTAAAGATGGATATGTTACATCAGCCACAATGACATCATTTTCAAGTAACATTTTGACATCATGATCATAAACTTCTCGGGCACTTAAATCCGCATTCTTAATTGGATCTGTTTTGAGATGTGGTACATAAGCCGAGCAACCAAGTTCCTCACAGGCTCTGGCCAAATCTTCATAATGTTTTTTTATATCTACGCCGTCTTGCCCCACCACATTTGTGAGCGCCCCTGAAATATAAGCACTTTTAACACTTGGCTGAAGAGTTTTGGCAAAAACTCGGTCACGAGAAAACCGCTCATGCGCATCATCGGTCACATAGACATCTCTAATCCCAGCTTTGATGAGCTTATTCCAACATGGCTCACAGGCCCACCAGTGACCGTACATGTAAAGATCAGAACCTTGAGTATCAATCCCTTGCTTTTGCGCTTCGTCGATTGCCATTTGTTCAGCATGCCCAGGATCGTCGTGCAAAGTACAAAGATCATAACCTGTTCCGCTAGGACATTCTTGCACAACGCGGGGGCAAATGTGAATCTGATGCGCCCCAAGGTTATAACCATTTCCAACTCGCACAAGTATTTCACCATCTTTAACTAAAACCGCGCCAATGGGAAAAACCGGGTCGCCAGACAAAGTATCACGCGCTTTGCATGCTTCAACCATAAAAGGATGATCGTGCGGAACATATTTCAAAGCCCGCCCTTCGGGCATGTATGGGTATTTGATTTGTGGCTCATTCATATCTTTTATTATTTGTCATTCCTGCGATCGTGTCCTTCGAAGCTTTAGCAAAGAAAGAAGGCAGGAATCTATCAGCTATCGAATTCGATAAACGATGGATCCCGGCTCTAAGGCCGGGATGACACTATAGTGTCACTTTATAATGCAACAAGACCGATTGCTCGCCAATTTTTTCAACTGTCTGAAGATCTAACTTTAACTGTGGGGCATTATCAACAAGGGGAACGCCAGAACCAAATAGGATTGATTCTACTGTCAGATACAAGTCAGTTACTAGCCCTTCTTTTAAAAACAAAGAATAAATTGAGGTTCCGCCGCCAATTACCACTGATGAAAATCCACGAGCTTTGAGTTCTTCAATAATCTCAACTGGTGATTTGGCTGTGTACTCAAGTTCGCCGTGAATGTTTTTTGATTCATCAGCCTCCCGAGACATTATGATATTCAATCGGTTTGGCAATGGGCGACCAATGGTGTCATAAGTTTTCCGTCCCATAATCAAAGCCCCAGCTTCCTTTGTTTTGGAAACAAAAAAACGCTTGTCTTCTTTACTAGTCCAATTCGCCAACTGATCTGCAGATTTAGCAATTCGCCCGTCAGCACTGATGGCTGCAATAAGTAAAATGTTCATAATGCAATTTCCATTTTCTTAAGCGCTTTCATTGGTTTATATTGGTCTGACAATAGCGCTGTAATTTCATGCACCAATTCTACATCTTTTTCTAATGCTCGGCGAAAAGACTGTGGAGGAAGCTCAAGTTTAATTTCATCATGCAAATGTGGCATGCGCTCAAGCATGGTAAGCGCCTGCTCATAATGATTGCCATAAACATGGGCATGGGAAATGGAAACAGTAAATTTGCCAACGCCAACTTCGAGCTCTTGCGCAAGCATGGCCTGCAAGAGCGCAAAGCCGGCAGTGTCATGTGGGTTTCCCAACATCATGTCGTTTGAGCGAATGATTAAGTGAAGATTTAATTTATTGCCAATAATATTAACTGTAAAAGAAAATGGACAAGGTACATTTTTCTTTTTCGGGGCCATAAGTCCATCGTCGGCTGGATCCCACATCATAACAACACCTTGACGCGAAGATGGCTCGATCTTCAAATGTTCGACCAGATCGATAAGTTGATCACGACCAAAATGATGACGCCAGCGATAGCCATAAGCGCATTCCATTGTATTATCTTCTTCGGCAAAAGCATCCCAAATTTTGGTAAACCTTTGCATGAAAGCGATATTCTTATCACCTGTTATCATCCAAACCGCTTCAGAAACAAAAAGCTGAACAGGAATTTTCCTTAAAGTAAGCAAAGGAAATCCTTGGGCTGGATAAAGCTCGTAAGTTAAACCAGGGACAGCCCGAGTTGATATGCCAGTGCGTTCTGAAAAAATCTCCTCTCCTTCAAACATGATTTTAGCAATTGCGTCCCTAAAGACACGATCAAAGGTTGTCATGCACTGACTTTATCAGAGCTAGCTTTTCTCTCAACCCCTGCCTGTGGACATCTTTCATCAAAGCCTGGGTTCCGGAACCCAAGCTTCGACAACCTACTCTTCAATCTGCTACCATATTCTCATATGAAAATTGAATACAAACGCAATCATCCACTTGCTCAAATTCCTGAGTATAAGACCTCTGGCGCCGTGGCCTTTGATATCGCCTTGGTCGAAGATCTGACTATTGCTCCACAAGCAATAACAAAGACTCGCACTGGACTGATAATTAATGTTCCCGATGATCATGCGTTGATAATCGCGTCTCGATCATCCAACCCATTAAAAAAAGGAATTGACCTGGCCAATAGTATTGGGATTATTGATTCTGATTTTTGCGGACCTAATGATGAAATTCAACTATTAATTTCTAATTTAACAGACACTACTGTCGAGCTTAAAGCCGGCGACAGAGTTGCACAGGGAATATTTGTTCCGATTACTAAAGCTCAATTTACAGAAGTAGATAAAATGTCTGCCCCAAGTCGTGGCGGTCTTGGTTCAACTGGTCAATAAAATCTTCCCACAGGCTTGGTTCCAGAACCAGGCCTTTTTTTGTTATACTGTTATTACTTATGCGACATGACGCTGGCCATTTTATTGTTATTGACGGAATTGCCGGAAGTGGCAAATCCACGCTTATTCGCGCAATAAAAAAACAACTTCAGGAGAAGGGTCTAAAAATATTTGATTTAGCAAAATGGACAGAAGAACATAATAAACCACCAAAATTTCGTGAAATCGCTGACTATGATGTTTACTTCACTTTTGAACCAACAAAGTATTGGGTCGGCGCTGCCATTCGTCACGAACTTTCTTATTCTGGTGCTTCTGGAGAAATCGTAGCACAAGCGTTCTCTCTTGATAGACACATTCAATATGTTCGATTAATCATCCCTGCGCTTAATGCTGGAAAAATGATTATTCAAGATAGATCAGTCTCTTCATCGATTGTATATCAACCAATCATGAAAGAAGGTCCATCACTTGATGATTTGATTGCGCTCCCTGGAAATACGCTAGCGCTTCGCTATCCACCTGACCAGCTCATTCTCACGCACATTGATCCAGAAAAATTACAAGCTCGATTCGATACTAGAGACGATGACTCAAAAGGTGTTTTTGAAAATATTGAATATTTGAAAAAAGTTGACGAGCGATTTAGATCTAATTGGTTCTCGCAACTTTTTACAGACCATGGCACTCAAGTCCATAATTTCAACACCGATGTTCCCAAAGATGAAATGGAACAAAATATAACTTCACTTATTTCTTCATTAATAAAATAATACTTATGGCAAACCTTATTTCCCTTGGCGAAGTAATTGATAAAAGTTGGGATCACTATATTGATCACTTCAAACAATTAATGGTTATTTCGCTGTGGGCCCTTATTATTCCAATCCTAATGATTGTGAGAATATTACTTGCCCCTGACGGCGAACTGCCAACTTTGGCCGCAATCCTTGAATCAGGCGGAGATATCCTTTCCTGGTCTGGAGTTATTTTTGGAACCTTGGTGTCATTAATCGCTGTTCCTGTTATTACTATCTGGATATATATCAATCTTGTCAAAGCAGTCGAAGGCCAAAGCAAGAACAAAACACTTGATCTAAAAGCACTGCGAGCATTTAGTTGGAGAAACTTTTTCTCATATATTTGGGTAGGATTGATCAAAGCAGTAGTTACAGCCTTACCAGTACTTGCGCTTATTCCTGGAGTAATCGCCATCTACTTTAACATTTCAACTGATGGCGGGGTATTTTTTGGAGTGGCTAGCACGCTCTTAATGTTGGCTGGAGTTATAATAGCTTTTGTTCTAATGGTGATGTTTAGCATTCAACTTGGATTTGCTGGATTTGAAAGATTGTTGGGTGACAAGAGAGGCTTTAAAGCAATATCTGGATCTCGCGCACTGATTGAGGGTCGATTCTGGCAAACTTTATTTCGAGTAATAGTGGCAAAATTCGTATTTCTTCTTGTAATCATGGTGCTTGAATTTATCGTCATGTTTGTGCTTTCGGTTGGTTCAATGATTACCCTAATTTCTGGCACAGCCACCGTGGGCGCTATATTTGGCATGTTAAATCTTCTTTTACTTTCTGGTGTTGGCATTCTTTCCACACCTATCTTTATCATTGTTGACTATGTAATCTATGACAGTCTCCTCAAAACCCGCTAAGGAAATGCAAAACATCCTTACTTTGGTCCAACAAACATGGAATACATATAAAGCTCACATTAGTACATTTGTTGGATACAGCGCTTGGATGTTAGTGCCAATGATTGTAAAAATGCTTTGTGTACTAACATTTGGACCAATCAACTCGTCGATTTTTAATATTGCTCTTGTTATTCTTGAATTGATCGTAACCGGATGGGTGATGATAAGTTTGATTCAATCTTCAGCTTTTGTTATAGAAAATAAAAAAGTCGACACCAGAATAATTAGTGCAAAATCCTGGTCATGCATCGCGCCTTTATTACTGCTCTTGTTACTTAGCCTTATCATGACATCAGTTGGATTTGTATTGCTTGTTATCCCAGGAATTGTAATAAGTGTTTATCTTACTTTCTCAACTGTTATTCTTGTCTTGGAAAACGCCAGTGTTGTTGAATCAATAAAAAAGAGTTTTGCTTTGATAACCGGACGATTTTGGCAAATTTTTGTTAGACTTTATATTTCAACAATTATCTTGCTAGTTCCCTACATGGCAGCATATATAATAATTGTTCTATTGCTTGCTTTGCTAGGTGGGTTTGATATTACAGCCCTATTTTTAAGTCCTTCAACGCTCATGGAGCAGATTTTGCTTGCAGTTATTGATGTTATTTTCCTTCCTTTATTCCCACTTTTTAGCGTTATTCTGTATAAAACCGCGAAAGAAACTCGTTAGACGACCTTTATTTTTTGTGTTAATCTCTAACTCCTATGAATCTTCAACCAGTTATCGGACTTGAAACTCATGTTCAGCTAAAAACAAATACAAAAATGTTTTGTAGGTGTTTGGCCCGCGGACAAGATGAAAAACCAAACATCAACATTTGCCCAGTTTGTCTTGGTCACCCTGGTGTTCTACCAATCCCTAACAAACAAGCTGTACGCTGGTCAATCCTAGTTAGCTTGGCTTTGGGTGGAAAGATTGCAGAATATTCCAAGTTTGATCGAAAAAATTACTTTTATCCTGACTTGCCAAAGTCATATCAAATATCTCAGTTTGATTTGCCAATCATGCAAGATGGCCAGTTAACTGTTGAAATCCCTGGTGAAGAAACTCCTTCCATTGTTCGGCTTGAACGATTGCACCTTGAAGAGGACGCAGCTAAAAATATCCACGGTCAAGACGGAAAAACATATGTTGACTTTAACCGCGGCGGAACTCCATTGTGCGAGATTGTAACCAAGCCAGACATTCACAGCGCCGCCCAGGCCAAAGCTTACATGCAAGAAATGCGTTTACTTGTTCGCAGTCTGGGAGTTTCTGATGGTGACATGGAAAAAGGTCAATTAAGATGTGATGTTAATGTTTCCCTGCGCGAAGTTGATGACAATGGCACACCGATTGACGACAAACTTCATCCCAAAACAGAAATTAAAAATGTAAACTCATTTAAAGCAGTTGAACGCGCCATTGAACACGAAATCCAGCGCCAGACAAAATTATGGGAAATGGGTACCCCGCCAGCTGAAACCACAACCCGCGGCTGGAACGAGACCAAGCAAATAACTGTTGATCAAAGAACCAAAGAAGGTTCTGCTGATTATCGCTACTTCCCTGAACCAGATATCCCACCAATGAACCTCAAAGAAATGACTGATGAGGTTGCTCGCACAATTCCTGAACTTCCCTGGAATAAACGCACTCGCTTTGCCAATGAATATGGATTTAAAAAAGACGAGATAAAGCAGATGATCGACGACCCGGCCTTGGCTGACTTTGCCGAAAGATCAATGAGCGAGCTTGGTGCCTGGCTTTTGGGTCGTGAGGATGTTGATGAAGACAATGTTGATGAGCACCGAAAAAAACTTAACAAACTATTTTGTTCATGGTTGCTTAACAAACTTATCGGACTTTTAACTGAAAGAAAAATTGATGTCCGAATCATGAAAGTTACTCCTGAAAATTTTGCTGAATTTATTGTCATGCTTTCAGAAGGACGAATAACTGGTACAAAAGGACTGGAAGTTTTGGGAGCAATGCTTGATTCTGGAGCAGACCCTGAGCATGTGATTGAAGACTTGGGAGCAACCCGCATGGATGACATCACAGCCCTAGCATCGATTGTGGATACTGTGCTTGCAGAAAATCCAGCTGAGGCCGAGAGATTCAAGGCCGGGGAAACAAAGCTCCTACAATTCTTTGTCGGCCAAATTATGAAAGCCACCCAAGGCAACGCCGACGCTGGCACAAGCGCGAAAGTCCTAATAGAAAGACTAAAATAAGCACAGTCGAGGAAGTCTTCTCGAACTCGATCAAACCGAGAAGATTTATCCCCCATCAGACGGGGTTCGAAATGATAAAGGGTTCATTCTATATTCAACCAAAGCCTAGCTCCCCGAAGCCAAACTCTGACACTGAGATAAAAAAAATTTGCCACTTAGGTGCCGATCGGCACTTAAGTGGCTAAAAAATCTTCGACTAGTTTTATTGCTTCTTGTGCGGTTTCGATCCAGTGGATTCTACTGTCTCGCTTAAACCAAGTCATTTGGCGTTTGGCATAGTGGCGGGAATCGCGTTTTAGGTTTTCAATGGCTGTTTCAATCGAAACCTTACCATCAAGATATTCACAAATCTGACGATAGCCAATTCCGGTCATTGATTTTACCTCACAGCCGTATTTCTCCTTCAAAAATTGAACCTCATCAACCAGCCCTTGTTTGATCATCCCATGGACTCTTTGATTGATGCGATCATACAGAGTCTGACGATCGACTTTTAATCCAATCTGCAAAACATCAAATTTTGGCTCCCCTGCTACCCCACCTTCAAAATCAAAATTATCCACCAAGCCTGAAATATAAAGCCCAGTGCCACCGACTACGACCGGAACTTTTCCGCGACCAACAATGTCATCGATTTTACTCTCGGCAAACTTCTTAAAATCAAATGCCTGAAAATGCTCATCAGGATCCACCAAATCAAATCCATAATGCACTATTCCGTCAACAAAATGTTGACCTGAAATCTGGATTCTGGGCTCTGTAGTCTGGGTTCTGTAATCTGAATTCTGTCCCACCGGTTTGGCTGTCCCGATATTCATCTCACGATAAATTGCCCGAGAATCAGCTGAGATAATCTCGCCATTACTCTTTCTGGCAACCTCAATCCCCAGCGAAGTCTTCCCGCTGGCAGTTGGTCCAACAATAACAATCAATTTCTGATATTTCATAAATGAAGCCTAGCGTAAAATTCCCTATTTTTCAACCTATGGGGTCTGTTTCCAAATACCGTCTTTGCCCCATTATGTCTGTAATGCGCCTGCGCCTTGATTCGAAAAGCTCACAATAGCTCCACTATTGTGAGCTTTTCTCACCTTCGGCTCGGCAGCATTGCAGTCAAATGTGTCTAAAGCGGTATTTGGAAACAGACCCCTATGGATAAGTTTTTGACTGATTGCACAATGCAGGATAAGCTATCGATGTCAGTACTTATTCAATTAATATACGCCTATGTCATGGTTTAAGGATTTGTTTGGCAAATGCGATGACGCTTGTAAAGAGTGTTGCTGTGGAGGGGATGAAAAAGAAATGGATCCAACAGATGAGCCTGTGAAAACAGAGCCAGAAATAGAGGTTGGAGAAGAAACACCAACAATGGAATAGCAAAAACCCTCGATTCCATCGAGGGTTTTTCTTTTTCTTATTTTACCTCAACAAGTTTTACTTTTGGTAATTTGGCTCGTTTTAAAACCTCGTCGATAAATTGAGCCTGAGTAATACTCAAATCCTCTTCTTCACCAAAGACATTTACAACCAAATCTCCACCCTCCACTTCTTTTTGCCCAATCACAACTGTCCATGGCACTTTATCTAACGCTGCCTTACGAATCTTTTTACCAACTCCTTCGGATGCAGAATCAACAAAAACCCGCACATCAACATCAAGTAGCTTTTGCTCAAGATCTTTGGCAAAGCCAATAAACTCATCACTCACCGGCACAAGACGCACTTGTTCTGGCGCCACCCACATTGGAAATGCGCCAGCCGTATGCTCGATAAAAATAGCTGTAAAGCGCTCAATCGCTCCCATGATAGCTGCATGAATCATAACGACTGGTTCATCTTGGCTTTCTTCATTGACACAAACAAGACCGAACCGCTTTGGCATATTACGATCAACCTGGATTGTTGCAACTTGCCACTCACGACCAATTGCATCCTTGGCAATAAAATCAATCTTAGGGCCATAAAAAGCAGCTTCGCCAACTCCATACTCATAATCTTTTATACCTCGCTCATCCATCCAGGTCTTCAAAACATCAACATTCTGCTCCCACTCATCCAAAGTCCCAAGATAGGCCTTCATATTCTCTGGATTGTGAGCAGATAACCTCAATCTCAAATTAAAACCAAATTGCTCGTAAAACGCTTCAATCACATTCCAAATCTTAAATGCCTCAGCTCGCACCTGTGCTTCACGACAAAATACATGCGCATCATCTTGAGTAATGCTTCGAACTCGAGTTAAACCAGCCAGTTCGCCTGATTGTTCATCACGATAAACCATGGTTGTTTCCGCATAGCGCTGCGGCAAATCACGGTAACTTCGCTGCCGAGAAGCAAAAATCTGGGTATGATGCGGGCAATTCATTGGCTTCATGGCAAACACATGCCCTTCTCGAGTAACAATCTTGAACAAATCATCTTTAAACTTTTCCCAATGTCCGCTAGTTTCGTACAAATCTTTCTTGGTGATGTGTGGAATCGTGACTTTTTCATAGCCATATTGTCTGCGCAAACTCCAAACAAAGTCATCAAGCGCATTTCTAACAATAGTTCCGCGAGGTGTCCAAAGCGGAAGACCTGGGCCGACAAGCTCAGAAAAAGCTACTAGATCAAGATCTTTTATTAATTTGCGATGATCACGCTTTTTTGCTTCTTCAAGCATTTTAAGATGCGCATCAAGCTCTTCCTGAGTTGCAAAGCAAAATCCATAAATTCGTTGCATCTGCGCATTCTGATCATTACCTCGCCAATAAGCGCCGGCCACTTTGGTAAGTTTAAACGCTCCCACCCAACTGATATCATCCACATGAGGACCTCTACAAAGGTCTACAAACTCGCCCGTGTGATAAAGTGACACTTTGTCCGGATTATCCAAATCAACCTCACCTGACAAGTCCTCACCAACCTTGGTTGTTCCCCGCTCTTTTAGATCTTTAAGAAGCTCAACCTTGAAATCCTGATTCTTTGACTTAAAAAACTCAATCGCTTCATCAATAAACATTTCCTCACGCTTCATCTCAAGTTTTTGATTGGTGAGCTTCTTCATGGTTTTCTCAATCTGCTTGAGTTCAACATCATTGATTGTCTGCGGTAATGAAATATCATAATAAAAACCATCATCAACCGCAGGGCCAACCCCAAACTTAGCAGTTGGATACATTTTTTGTACAGCAGTTGCTAACAAGTGCGCGCAACTATGACGCATTATTTGAATATTGTTCATATTTATTTAATAAAAAACGGACCTAATCCAAATGGATCAGACCCGGGGCTCCGATATTATCGAAGCGGTTCCACCCGAGTTTACGCATTCGAACTTTCTCGATCGAAGCGAATCTCATTATTTCGATGGAAAGCGCCATCGATCACAGCTCCAGGGTTGGTGAATCCCCTTCATTGCATGAGTTGATAATATCAGAATCCTAGAAACTCTACAAATCTTAAAAGCTAGACCAACAATACTATTCAATATTTATCTTAATGTGATCCTTAAGAGTTGGGACACGCTTTAGCCAAAACGGCGTAAACTCAACCGAAACCTTATCAATAAGTTCTGACGCTTCTAGGATTGTGATTACTTCGGCTGGAGATCGGCCAACTAGTCGATCTTTGTTTAAAACATCACTTGATGGTGAGATAACGGCAGTGCCGTCAAGGTAAACGCTTAAAGAAGCCTCTTGTTTATCTAAATCTACAGATCGAATTTCAACTTGAACACCGTCTTCACTAACTTGATCCAAGTCATAATTTTCTGAAATTCGTAACTGTAGGTCTGCAGTTGTATACTCTTCAATAATACTCTTATCATAATAAACTGCTGTAATTTCAAGTGTTAAAGAAATATTAAAGGAACCAACTTCAGCTCCGGGCTCTTGATTAGCCACACGCTCAATCTCAGTTATTGAATACTCAACACCATCAAACTCTTTGTTTTCAACAAGCTGATCAAGCGTTTCTTTAGCTCCTGCCAAAATCGAATTTGCCAAAGAAACTGCAGCATCATTCAAGTCTGACTCTTGTAAAACTCGAGTATAGGACACCCCGCCAACCATGGAATCGATACTCACGGCATATATTTGATCTTGAAGCGACAAAGCCAATCCTGGAATTGTAAATTGAGTTGGTCCAATTTCACCCAAGAGCCCTAGCTCGTCAGCATGAACCATTGCGTCAATCTGGCCACCAGCCGGCACAGTTACCCCTTCATCAAGTCTAAACAAAATTCCTTCTTTTGAAAGTACGCGCGTTTTTTCCACCAATTGCTGATTATTTGTTGTTTCATTAATCAATGTAACTACTCCGCCAGCCTTCTGCTCAACCGGGGTTGCTCCTTCGGCCGGCAAATAAAATGTATCGGCCTGAGTAAAAATTTGACTAACAACATATCCAGAAACCTGACCCTCCATAGTAGCACTAGGCACGATATCAACCGAAACCGTTGTACTCACAACCTGTGGAACAGGAGTAATCTTAATAGTTGCTGATGAAACTGAGAGATACAGGACAAAGAGCAGAAGAATAAAAGAAACTATCACAAACGCCACAGCGATCTTCTGATAGATTCGCAAAGAGCGTGAAAGTGGCTTGTTCCCTGATGTTTTTGCTGTCATATTTATCTTTTTAGTCCGAGATGAATCAATTTTGTTATTAATGTTTTGTATGATACGCCCGAGGCCTTCCAAAGCGTTGGGTACATAGATATTGGAGTGAAGCCTGGTAATGTATTTATTTCGTTGATATATATATTTTCCTTTTTATCGATAAACAAATCAACCCGCGAAAGACCTCTACAGTTTGAAATCTTGTAAACCCTAATCGCTAAATCAGATAATTTGCGTAATAATGGTTTTGATAGATTGGCTGGAATTTCAAATTTTGTCTGATTATTCTTATATTTGTCATCATAATCATAAAATTCGGCTGCAGGAATAACCACACCCGGCACCGAAGCTCGGATCGTCTTATCTGAGCTCCCCATAACGGCAACCTCGACCTCTTTACAATTCTCAATCGATTCTTCAATCACAATTTTAGAATCAAAAGCTATGGCAAGGTTAATTGCTTTTTGAAGATCCTTCTTTTCTTTAACTTTGGAAATCCCTATTGATGAACCGGCGCGCGCTGGTTTAACAAATACTGGAAATGAAAATGTTTTTTGAATATCTTGAATGCTATTTTCACACTCTATCTGGCTTTGATAAGTGAAATCAACAACCGAATATTTAGCCTGACAAATACCATGGGCCTCCATCAAATCATTAAATAGCGCCTTGTCCAAACAAATCGCAGAGGAGGCAATTCCACATCCGACATAAGGAATATCTAACATTTCAAACATTCCTTGTATTGTCCCATCCTCACCACCCTGTCCATGCAAAACAGGAAACGCTATATCTATTTGCTTATTTAGCTTTGATAAATCAGCTAGTTTTAACCCATCCTTACCGATCATGACTTTATTTAAAACCGAGTTTCCGCTCCAGATTTGACCCTTCTTATTAATCCAAAATTCTTTCACTGAAAATCTTGTCCTATCAATTTGAGACAAAATTCCGGTTGCTGAAATAAGAGAAACATCATGCTCTGGTGAGATTCCACCAAAAAATACACCGACTTTGATTTTTTTCATTTTTTGCATACAATAAATTCTTGATTTCTTTCTTCATCGATAAATCTCTTTTGTTTACCCTCATCGAGTTCATCTAGTGCGCGACATCTGCTATTTCTACAAATATCTGGTCTATTTTCATAGTCTTTGCATAATCCTGACTCGGGATCATGATTTTCACATTGATATACATCAAGTCTTGTTGTTTCTAACTCATCGACTGGAATATGTGTTTCATCCAACTTCCTAAACGGCAACTCACTAATTTGGCTATCTATCCGGTTAGAGATTCTCTTATCCACTCTCACGGGATTGCAACAATTGCTACAACCATGTTTCTTACATATTTCGCCGTCTTTTTTCATAATATAAAAACTTATTATGTAAATATTTTACCTCACATTCCCACCGCCAACAATCTTGGCGATGGCTTCTAAGAGAGCTCTGCTTTTTGAAACTCGATATTCTGTGGCTACTTTTCGATCTTTATCACCTGACTGAACAACTAAATATACTTGCTCACGGCCTGGGTGTTCCTTTAATAAAGTCCGTAATTTAACAATAATTTGATGGTCAGGTTGCTCTGGTACAGTAATAAATAAGCCATCTTGCTCAGCTTCCTGGGCAATGGCCTGTTGTTTATCTTCTGGCGACCAAAGAGATCCTTGTTTAAAACATCCAGCAATATCATCAATATCGCTTTGAGTAAATGGAATAATTTGATCAGCCAGTACTGAACACTCTTCTTGTTCATCTCTTTTCCGAATTGAAACTTTTCCATCAATTAAAACTGTTACCCCCTCTGTCAACCATGTGCTTACCTGTCGATATAATTTTGGAAATACCACAATCTCAATTGGGCCACGAGCATCTTCCATTTTAACAAAAGCCATGGGTTCCTGCTTCTGCTTGGTAAGTATCTTTTTAACTGCCACGGTCACCCCAGCCATTCTCACTTGAGTGTCTTTTTCCTTTCCAGCAATTTGATTGGAAAGTGTTACATAATCACAAAACCGATCATGAAAAACCCGCGCTGGATGATTGGATACATAAATTCCAAGCAGCTCTCTTTCCCATGCCAAAATCTGTTCTTGAGTTACTTCTAAGGCAGGGCGCAATGCTATTTTCTGCTCTGATACATCTGGTGCAAAATCAAAAAGCGATACTTGATTTTGTTCTTTGTCCTTCTGGGCCTGTTTATTCAAAAGTAACAATTGATCAATGTTTGCAACCAATTGTCCCCGATCTGCAAACCCATCCATAGCACCGGATTTAATAAGTGATTCCAATGCTTTCTTATTAAAATACTTGGAAGGAATACGCGCAACAAAGTCTGATAAATCTAAATACTTTCCATTTTCCTTTCTCTCCTTCTGAATAACTTTGCCGATTTCATATCCAAAATTCTTAATCGCGGCTAGTCCCCAACGGATATTTCCTGTAGTCGGCACTACTGAAAATCCTGGATATGACTCATTTACATCTGGCGGCAAAACCTCAAGACCCATGCGTTTACTTTCCTCAACCTCGATGGTAATGCGATCAATAATATTAATATCTGAGTTCATCAAAGCAGCCATAAATTCACTTGGATAATGAGCTTTTAAATATGCTGTTCGATAGGCAATCATGGCGTAGCAAGCCGCATGAGATTTGTTAAATCCATAGGCAGCAAAATCCTCAAGTTTTTGGAAAACTTTTTGAGCAATATCCTTGTTCACCCCATTTTCAACTGCTCCGTCAACGAACTCAATTTTCATCTTTGCCATTAACTCAACAATCTTCTTTCCCATGGCTTTTCGCAAGGTGTCAGCTTTACCACCAGAAAATCCGGCCATATCTTTGGAGACTTGCATCACCTGCTCTTGGTAAACAGGAATTCCATAAGTCTCTTTAAATGCGTTTTCCATGAGCGGATGCTCATATTTTATCTTTTCCCTACCATGCTTACGATTGATAAAGCTCTCAATAAACTGCATTGGGCCAGGGCGATAAAGCGACACCATAGCAATAATATCCTCAAACTGAGTTGGTTTTAACTCCTTAATATATCGCTTCATTCCGTCTGACTCAAGTTGGAAAACCCCAGTTGTCTCTCCTCGTCCAAGCAAATCAAATGTTGTTGGATCATCAAGCGGGATATTATTCATATCAACCTTGACATGGTGAACAGCCTCAATAATCTCAAGCGCGTCTTGAATAATTGTAAGGTTTGATAAACCAAGAAAATCCATTTTTACTAATCCAACAGCCTCTGCTGAACTTAATGAATACTGCGTAATAAATGCCATGTCCTCTCTCTGACCTTGTTGCAATGGAGCTCGTTCAACCAAAGGCAGATCACCGATAACAATTCCACAAGCATGTTGAGATGTATGACGAGGATTGCCCTCAATCTTCTTTGCAAGCTCAACCACACGATTTGCCATTGGATTTGAGGCTAAAAGCTCACGAAGTTCAGGATGTTCAACTTGCGCAATTTTAAGAGGAGTGTGCCGACCTTGCACTGGTTCTGGAACGCATTTTGCAATCAAATCAGCTTCATCGTATGAAAGTCCGAGCACACGCGCTGCATCACGAACAGCAGCGCGAGGCATCATTGTTCCATAAGTTATGATACCAGCCACTTTATCTTCTCCGTATTTTTGCTTTACATAATCAAGCACCTCACCTCGTCTTGCATCAGCAAAGTCCATATCAACATCAGGAATTGAAACGCGATCAGGATTTAAAAATCGCTCAAAAAGCAAATTATACCTAAGCGGATCAAGATCAGTAATATTTAACGCGTATGAAATAATTGATCCTGCTGCCGATCCTCTGCCAGGCCCAACTAATATTTCGCGAGACTTTGCCCAGTTAACGAAATCTTGAACAATAATAAAGTATGAGGCAAACCCCATCTTTTTGATAACACCAAATTCATACTCAAATCTATTGTTTATTTCTGGCGTTATCTCTTTATATCGCTTCTTTAATCCCTCTTTTGCAAGTTCGTATAAATAATCATTATCTGTTTTACCTTCAGGCATTGGAAAAACAGGCAAAAAGTTATGGCCAAGCTCCATTGTGAAATCAACACGATCGGCAATAATTTTTGTGTTCAATGAGGCTTCAGGCACATCACTAAAAGCGTCAATAATAACTTTCGGGCTTGGCATTGAAAGATCAATATCATCTGTGTTTGTTCTTCTAAAATCCTCAAGCGTTCGTCCGCGTTGGATACACAACTGCGCCTCATAACCTTCTCGATCGTCCGGATCAAGATAAAAAATATTTTTTGTGGCAACCATTGGCGCGCCTGTTTGCTTTGACAATTCTTTAAGCAAATTATTTACCTCAACTTGTCGTGCAAAATCTGGATGATGTACTAGCTCGAGATAAAAGTTCTCAATCCCAAATATATCCTGATAAGCTTTTACTAATTCTTGCGCTTTTTTAGGATCTCTTATTAAAAGCGCGTCAGGAACCTCACCACGCACTCCACCCGAAAGCGCAATGAGTCCGCTGGCATGTTCTTTAAGATATTGCTTATCAACACGTGGCTTATAGTAAAAACCTTCTAAAAATCCAGCAGTTGAAATCTTAAGCAAATTTTTATATCCATCATTATTAATTGCCAAAACAGTAAGACGATATGGTCGATCGTCAATCCTTGCTCGCTTATCAGTCATGCGATTTTGAGCAATATATAGATCAATTCCGATTATCGGCTTTATTTCTGCATCTTTACAAGCCTTATAAAACTCGACAGCGCCATACATTGCACCATTGTCAGTAAGCGCTAAAGCCTTTGCACCATGCTCTTTAGCACGCGCCACAAGGGCTTTTGGACTAGGCAAAGCCTCCAAAAGCGAATAGTGCGAATGCACATGCAGGTGAACAAAATCCTCTGGATTCATACCAGAGGATTTTATCAAAAATTGGTCTTATAAGCCAGAAAACTACGCAGCTTTATTTACCTCCACCACCCCCTCGTCAGGAAGCGCATATCCTTCAATATTTTGAAGTATCGTCTCAAGATCAGCATTATCATTTTGCATGATTAGCTTGTCGCCATCATATAACTCAAATGACATCTTATCTTGATCAACATCGATCTCAGCGCGGATATTACCAGCCTCTATAACATAATTGCCCGACTGCTCGACGAGATTGCCGTTCATGCTTTTAGTAAATGAATAAAGTCTCTCACGAATCATGCTAATTGGATCTCTTCTTTCACGGTTTTCCATATGAATATAAGTTATTTATTAGTTTTACTTGATATATAAGTTTTGACATGCTCGACCAAACTACCTAAATGCTCGCCCCCTTCCTCAAATTTTCCATGAATCGCGTCAAGCAAATGCTCAACTTTCTCAATCTGAAACTTTAATTCAGCAACTAGATCATTGACTCGCTTTAACATCACAGCAATTTGATATACAAACCAGCAAATAAAAGCTGTAATCCAAAGCGCACAGAAAGCCAGAACGATGTAAAGGATGTCAGATGTTTCAAGCATAGAGATAGAAGTTAGAGGTGATAATTTTATTATCGCATTTTCGCGCTTAATTTACCAATTGCCACTGTCGCTATTTTCTCAATAACTGAATCTGCGACCTCTGATGAAAGTGTTTGGCTGTCAGATCGAAGGATAATAGACAATGTCAAACTCTTCTTTCCGGTCTCAACACCCTCCCCTTGATAAACATCTTTCAAGTCAATAGACCTAATTATTGAATCAAGATTTAACAGTGCTGACTTGATTTGAGAAAACTCCAGCTTGGCATCTACCTCCACAGCAATATCACGAATAATTGCTGGAAATTCTGGAATTGGCTCGTAACGCATTTTTTTGTTCATGTCCGCAACCACTGCCTCAAAGTCTAAATCAACCATCATAACCGGACGCTCAATACCAAAGGCATTTTGATATTGAGTTGCTACCTGGCCGATTATTCCCACTCGATTAGCTTTATACATAATCGACGCACTGCGAGTTGGGTGCCAATAAACATCATCCTCCAAACGCTCAAGTCTAATCTCCAGACCAACATTTTTTGCCCAAAGTAAAAGCATGCCTTTTTGTTGCAAAAATGCTTGATTAACATCTTTGACTCCAAATTCTCCAAAAACAAGTCTGGTTCTTTCCTTTGGCAAATCCCCTTCTTTTTTAAGATAAACTCTTTGTAGCTCAAAAATCTGACCTGATTGAACCTGTCCTTGGTTCATCTCAATATCCTTCAAAACTGATGGCGCCAGCGATGTGCGCATATGAGTTAGGTCTGATGAAAGCGGATTGTAAAGCTCAACAGCGTCAGACGGATCTAGATCGTATCGCTCCAAATCATGAGCTGACACAAATGAATAACCACAAAATTCTGTATAGCCATGAGAGCAAAACAACATTTTTGTTCGATCTTCCCAGAGCAATGCCTGATCAGCATACACTGTTGGCGGTTCCTGATTTGGTAAAGTAATCGGGATATTGTGATAACCAAAGATGCGAGCAATTTCTTCGGTAAAATCAATTTCGTTTTCAATATCATGATCTCGCCAAAATGGAACTGTCACTTGATACTGACCTCCAGAACCATCCAAAACAAACCCCAGTTTCTCTAAAATTTTAATCATGTCCTCGTCAGACAAATCAACGCCAATAACATTGCGTGACTTCTGACAATTCCACGGAAACTGCAATGGAACATATTCGACTTTTCGAATATCATAAACCGTACTAGCCACATAGCCGCCAGCAATCTCAAGGGTGAGCTCCACAGCTCTAGCTAGTGCGATTTCTGGCAACTGAACTGAAAGCCCTTTCTCAAATAACAGTTGAGAATCGGAAAAAAGATTTAAAGCGCGTGAGGTCCGACGAATAGAAACTGGATTAAAAGTAGCTGCTTCAAAAACAATAGTCGTGGTTGCTTCTGTTGTGCCTGCTTGTTCCCCGCCCATAACTCCGGCCACTGCCACTGGCTTTAACGCGTCAGCAATCACTAGCTGATTTTTGCTTAATTCATAGGTTTTTTCATCCAAAGCCTCAATAACCTCGCCTGCGCGAGCAGTTCTAACAACAATGGTCTGACCTTCGAGTTTGTCATAATCAAAAGCATGAAGTGGCTGACCATACTCATGCAAAACAAAGTTCGTAATGTCGACAATGTTATTAATCGGACGATGACCAGAAAGTAAAAGCTTATTTTGCAACCACATTGGTGAAGGACCAACCTTAATTCCATCAATCACAACCGCCATATAACAAGGACACAAATCTTGCTCATCAACTTGAACTTTTAAATCTTTTCCCGACCCTTCCTTTATCGATTCAGGTTCGATAAATTTAAACTCACCTTCAGCCACAACTCCACCTTCACGAGCCAGACCGATAATACTCATGGAATCGACGCGATTTGATGTAACTTCAATGTCAAAAATAATGTCATCCATATCCATTGCTTCCACAAAAGATGTTCCAGCTGGTGCTGAAGTTAGCTCTGACAAATCCCAAATTCCACCAGCCGAACAATAGGCTTTTTCAAGACCAAGCTCACTAGGAGCACAGATCATTCCAAAGCTTTCTACTCCGCGCACCTTGGTTTCTTTGAGCTCAACATATTCACCCTCACCGTGCCAAATTACTTTTGCACCAGGAAGTGCAACAACCACCTTCATGCCTGAACACAAATTTTGTCCACCACAAACAATCTGAACTTCCTTACCCCCAATGTCTGTCATGGCAACCTTGAGCCTGTCGGCATCAGGATGAACCTTGAGCTCTTTCACAACACCAATAACCATATTCTCAAATCTGTCTTTGAGATATTCGATTGACTCAACTGACATAGATTTAAGACTCATCTCCCGCGAAAACTCCTCAGCAGTCGCCTCAGTCTTTAAATATTCTTTAATCCAATTGTAGCTTGCGAGTATATTCATATTAAAATTGCTTCAAAAAACGAAGATCGTTTTTATACAAAATTCGAATATCATCTATATTCATACCGGATTTCATCATTAGTGTGCGTTCAACTCCCCAGCCAAAAGCAAATCCATTGTATTCTTTAGGGTCTAATCCACCGGCGTGTAAAACATTAGGATGAACCATTCCCGCTCCCCCCAGTTCAAGCCAGCCTTGCTTGCACATCCGACATTTTTTCCCTGCGATTTTTGCGCTACCCCCACAAAGGTTACAGCTTATATCCAGCTCAAAACTTGGTTCCGTAAATCTAAAATGATGTGGACGAAGCCGAACCTCACGCTCTGGTCCGAAAAATCGCTTGACAAAGAAATCAAAAACTCCCTTTAACTGCGCGATTGTGACGCCTTTATCAATTAAAAGCCCTTCAAACTGATGAAACATTGGCACATGCGTCACATCAGATTGACGACGATATGTCTTGTTTATGTTCATCATTCTAATTGGCAAATATCCTTTTTCTATCTCTCGAACCTGTCCATTGCTGGTATGCGGTGTTAAAACAACTTTTCCTTTTTCCCCTTCCATTACCTTATTACCGTCAGCAATAAAGAAGGTTTCCCATTCGTCGCGAGCAGCATGATCTTTCGGCATATTCAAAGACTCAAAAGCATAATAATCCCAATCAATCTCTGGATGACGAACACGAATAAAACCGAGTTGATTAAAAATAGAAACAACTTCCTGAATTGCTTGAGTTGTTAAATGTAGATTTCCATTGACTGGTTCTATACCTGGTGCAGTGATATCAATCCACTCGCTTTGTGCCTTTTCCCCTGCTAGCTCCTGCATCAACTCTGCATGCTTACGCGCAAAACCAGCTTCAAGCTCTTGTTTGATTTGGTTAGCAAAAGGGCCAATCTCTTTTTTGTCTTCTGCAGACAAATCTTTCAGCCCGCTTAAAAGTTCACCCAGCTTTCCTCTGCGGCCTAGATATTCAACCCGCAAAGCCTCAAGAGCTTCCTCTGAGCTTATTTGCTCAATAGCAGAAGTGAAATCAGATTTTAGTTGTTCAAGTTTTTGTCTCATATCTTTATTTTTTTCGATACTCACACTAATTTTCGCAGTAAAATATTCAGGATTGGATTCTGGATGTTTTACTTAAATAAGCCAAGTACATCTTTATATGTCACGACCAACACCAAAAGCATCAGCAGTAAAAATCCGATATTATGAATAATTGCCTCAACCTTACCATTTACTGGTCGGCCAGAAATTGCCTCAATGATCAAAAACAGTATTCGTCCGCCATCAAGAGCTGGAATCGGTAGGATGTTCAAAATTGCTAGATTAATCGACAATATTGCACCAAATTGCAAAAGATAAACAAATCCCATTTTCGCTGCCTGTCCGGTCATTACCGCTATGCCAATCGGGCCAGAAACATCTGCGCCTAAACCGTTTCCTGATACAGCACTAACAATCATGCCAAAAAGTCCAAGACAAATCATTTTTGTGTACCATGCTGTTAATCTAATGCCCTCAATTGGAATCATGTACCACTTATAATGAACCACTCCTGTTTCATACAAAGCAATTCCCAAACCAATATGATCAATTTCTTCAACATAAGATGGCACAACCGGAACCATAAAACTCTCATTGCCACGAACTATAGAAAAATCTACCACAGTATTCTCACTTAAACTAAACAGATAATCGCGGGCAAGTTCACCACTTGTAAACGCTTCACCATTAATTGATATTATTCTGTCGCCCATCTCCAGTCCGGCAATCTGAGCAGGTGAAGCTTCTAAAACCTGAGTAATCTCCAAAGCACGATCCTCAACAGTGGCATTACCACTATAATCCTCAACAATGGCCGATACACCAAATCCAAGCGCGATTGTAAAAAACACTGCGGCAGCAATCATATTCATGAACACTCCAGCAAACAAAATTGTAAATCTAACCTTTTTTGGTTGCGCGCAAAAGCTTTCTGGATCTCGTGGACACTGATCACCATTTTCTCCCAACATCTTCACAAACCCTCCAATTGGGATAGCGTTGAGCGACCAGCGAATACCAGTCTTTTTTGAAAGCCAGGAAAATACTCGCGGCGGATAACCAAGCCCAAACTCTTCAACTTTAACCCCAAGTTTACGCGCAGTCACAAAATGCCCCCATTCATGAGCTAAAACTAGCACCGAGAGAACTAGTAAAAAAAGAATAACAGTCCAAATCATAGTGCTGTTATTCTATCGTAAATCAAGAGTATGATCAAACAACATCATTTATATCTCGCCCATTCTATACTCAATTTTCCAATTTTTTCCCAATTTTTTTATGAATGACTTTTCACTGGCGCGGATATCACGAATGCGGGCGAGCAGTTCCTTCCAATATACCCCTCCGCCGACATTCTTCAGACGTTCATCATCCATCGTGAAGCCTTTAACAATGTACTCGCGCAGACGCCCAGTTGCCCATTTACGAAATTTGGTTGCCATTACGGAATTGACACGATACCCAACGGAAATTATGACATCAAGGTTGTAGAATTGAGTTTGATATGACTTACCGTCAGTAGCAGTATGTTCCAAAATGGAACTAACTAATTTCTCTTCTAATTCTCCACTTTCAAAGATATTTATCAGATGTTTCGTAATCGCCGGTCTCTGAACACCAAAAAGCTCGGCTATTTTTGCCTGTGGAAGCCAGACTGTGTCATTTTCTAAACGCACCTCAATATGTGGCTGACCACCATCACCTTCGTAGATAATAATTTTGTTGTTTGATTCACAATTTTCCATAAATTATCTGCTTATTATCCCAATCACCTCATCTCTCCTTTTTTCCATTGCTTCTTTATTAATAGCCTCGACTGTTAGTCGCAAAATTGATTCAGTATTTGATGGGCGGATATTAAACCAAAAGTCTGGATAAGTAATTGTAATGCCATCAAGTTCATTGAGCTCACCTTCAGCGAAATGTTCTTTGATCTTTTTGATTGTTCCCTGTTTATCCTCAACCTCAAAATTAATCTCACCTGAATGAAAATATTTTCTATATTGAGCTACGAGTTCTGACATTGAAACATTTTTTCTTGTTAATTCTTGAAGCAGTTGAACAGCAACCGTGATTGGCCCTTCATAAGATCCTGTTGGATACTTATAGAAAAAGTGACCGGACGACTCCCCACCAAACACGCTATCGTGAATTAACATTTCTTTTTTAATCAATGAATGACCAACTGGAGCCAAAAATGGTTTTCCGCCAGATTCTAAAATCATATCAAGCGTTATTTTTCCAGGACGAATATCATAAACAATTGTTGATCCTGGATTTTTTCTAAGCATAATTTGAGCAAGCAAACCGCGCAAAATCGCAGGCTCAACTGTTTTGCCGTGTTCATCAAAAAAGAAAATTCTGTCCCCGTCTCCATCAGTTGCGATCCCAAAATCTGCGCCAGATGCAATAATTCGTTCCTTAAGCACAACATTATTCTCCTCTTTCAAAGGATTTGACTCATGATTTGGAAAATTGCCATCAAGTTCCCAAAATAATTTCTCACAATTTATTTGCGGATACTTTTGCAAAAATGAATCAAGATATTGCGCTCCCATTCCATTCCCGGAATCAATCACGACCTTGAGAGGACGAATTGGATCACCTCCAGCAAAATCAATACTCATTTCAACAAACTTTTCAGGAATTCCGTCAACAACCTCAATCGCGCCAGTTTTATCACTAATCAGATACGCATCAGATTCCATAATGTCTGCAAGATTATTGATGCCATCATTTCCAGAAACTGGACGCGCATGATCGCGAGTCATTTTAAATCCATTATATTCCGCAGGGTTGTGCGACGCTGAAACCATTATTCCTCCATCACATTCCAGATATCCAACTCCAAAATAAAAAGCGGGGGTTGAAACAAGGCCAATATCTTTTACATCAGCGCCAGATTCGATCATCCCCTGCATTAATGCTTTTTGAAACCTGGGAGATGAATCACGCATATCGCGTCCGACAGCGATTGTTAAATGTTTGCCAGGATTTTCTTTTGAAATAAGGGTGATAAACGCTTTCCCAAGTGATTTTGAAAAATCTTCAGTTATCTGCGAGTCAACAAATCCGCGAATGTCATAGGCTTTGAAAATAGATCGTGGGATATCCATAGATATTGTTTTTTTAATCAAAAATGATAATATATCAATGTACTTATATTACTTTTTTTCATCTTAACAATCAAATATGGAAATACTTTATATTATATTAGGGGTAGTTGCAGTAATCGTCCTTTGGCTAGTCATGGTTTTTAATGGACTTATCCGTCTTAGAAACAGGACTGATGAGGCCTGGTCTGACATTGAGGTTCAGCTTAAACGTCGATACGATCTTATTCCAAACTTGGTAAATACTGTAAAAGGTTATGCCAAACATGAAGATTCTGTTTTTTCAAAGGTGACAGAAGCAAGGTCACATGCAATGCAAGCAAAAACTCCTGCAGATCACGCAAAGGCAGAAGGAATGCTTACAGAAACCTTAAAATCATTATTTGCTGTTTCTGAAAACTATCCAGACTTAAAGGCATCAGGAAACTTCCTTCACCTTCAGCAAGAACTAGTTGATGCCGAAGATAAGATTCAAGCATCACGACGCTTCTACAATGGAAATGTTCGTGACTTCAACACCAAGATGCAGGTTTTTCCTACCAACATGATTGCCAGTATGCTCGGATTTAAGAAATATGATTTCTTTGATGCTCCTGACAGTGTAAACATAGCTCTCGAAGTTCAGTTCTAATAAAAATTAAAATAGTCAGAGAGCTAGCTTTGGTAAGCCATAGTTAGCTCTCTTAATTATTTATATGTACCAAGACATTGTATCAAACAAACGTCGCACCTGGATTCTACTCATTTTAGTATGTATTGTTATCACATTACTTTTTCTAGCCATTGGTGTCATGACAGATGCTGACCCACTTGCTTCCATTATCCTGGGAGCTTTGTTCGCAATAGTCTATTCGCTAATTAGTTTTTATCTGGCTGACAAAACAATCCTCCTTACCCAAGGCGCTAAAAAACTTTCCAAAGAAAATGCCAAAGAAATTTATTTACTTGTTGAAAATCTTACAATCGCCAGCGGGATGCCTTTGCCTGAGATATATTTAATTGATGACCCTAGTCCAAACGCGTTTGCCACAGGCCGCGATCCAGAACACGCAAAAATTGTTTTTACAACTGGTCTTTTGCAAAAACTCAACAAGCTTGAGCTCGAAGGAGTTGTTGCTCACGAACTTTCTCATATTCAAAATTACGATATCCGCCTAATGACTCTTGTTGTTGTGCTAGTTGGTCTAATTGCTCTTTTGGCAGATATTATATTTAGGGTTGGTCTTTTGTCAGGAAACCGGAACAGAAAAACTCCACCTGTGCTGATTTTAGTAGCAATAATTATAGGAGCACTCTCACCAGTGTTTGCCCAACTTATTCGCCTGGCAGTCTCAAGAACTCGCGAATACTTGGCAGATGCCTCGGCCTGTTTGCTAACACGACATCCAGACGGACTTGCTGGTGCACTTGAAAAAATCCGTGACAGCCAGAGCAAAATGACGCGCGCAAATCACGCCACTGCCTGTCTTTTTATAACAAATCCTTTTGGCGAAACCCGCGGACGCACTTATTCATTCTTCCAAAAATTATTTGCAACTCACCCACCAATCGACGAACGCATAGCCCGTATCAGAGCAATGGGGCAATAAAACATTATGCAAGAAATAACTTCGAAATTTACAAATCACTTAAAAGAAGCTTTGGCAAAATCGTTGGCTCTGGTTGTTGCTTCAAAGCAACAGACTGTTCATCCAATTCATTTGCTATGGGCATTACTTGATCAAAGAGATTCAATTGCAGCAAAACTTCTCGTGCAAGCCGGAGTGCAAAGAAAAAATCTTGACGAGTATCTTGCACAACAAACTGCAATCAACGAACTCCCAACTACTATTCCTAATCTTTCTGAAGAAACAAAAATAATATTAGAAAAAGCTGTTGTCACTGCCACTGCTCATCAACATTCATTTATTAGCACTGAACACCTTCTAGCTGGTATCTTGCAAGTACAGCCTGATGAAATCACACACTTTTTTGCCAAAACAAGTGTTGACATGCAAACTTTGCAATTGCAACTTAAACAAACGCTAGCATTAACTGTTCAAATTCCGCTCTCACCCAATAGAGAACAAGATGACGCGATGTTCGAGTCAGATGAAAGCTTGGACATTGAACGCGCTCTTGATTATTTTGCCAAGGATTTAACTAATACAGAATATCAAAAAAATCAAACTCCGGTCATTGGTCGCGACCAAGAAATAGCTCGCGTTTGTACAATCTTGGGAAGAAAAACAAAAAACAATCCAGTTTTAGTTGGTGATCCCGGAGTTGGAAAAAGTGCAATCGTTGAGGGTCTGGCACAACGAATTACCAAAAATTCTATTGATTCTTTAAAAGGACACAAAGTCTATGCTCTAAATCTTGCATCACTTATTGCTGGCACAATGTACCGTGGGTCTTTTGAAGCTCGCTTGCAACAATTAATTGATGAATTACGCAATGAACCAAAGAGTATTTTATTTATTGATGAACTTCATACCATTGTTGGGTCTGGATCCAATCAAGGATCACTTGACGCGGCAAATATTTTAAAACCTGCTCTTGCTCGAGGAGAAATTCGTTGCATCGGCGCCACAACCTATGAAGAATATAAAAAATGGATTGAATCAGACGGAGCTTTGGAACGAAGATTTCAAAAAATTTCCGTTGAAGAACCAAGCAAAGAAGAAACTCGCGCAATTTTGTCAGGAGTCAAACAATCATATGGCAAACACCATGGGGTGCGTTATTCAGATGCGATAATTGATTATGTTTTAGATCTGGCCGAAGAACATTTTCCAGACAAACGATTTCCCGACAAGGCAATAGATATCTTGGACGAAATAGGATCCTATGCCCGTAATCAAAATAAAGAAATAAAAACCATCACTCAATCGCTGGTGATTGAGGCACTATCTCAGGCAACTGGCATTTCAACGCAAACAATAAAACGCCAAACAAAACAAGTGCTTGGCGACCTTGATAAAACTCTGAAAAAAAATGTTCTTAGCCAAGACAAAATCATTGATAACATTGTTCATCATCTAAAACGCGCCCATGCTGGACTTGCAAATACAAAAAAACCATTATCATCATTTTTATTTGTTGGTCCGTCCGGTGTTGGAAAAACAGAACTGGCCAAACAAATTGCCAAGGCATTTTTTAATGGCTCAAGGCCACTGCTTAGACTGGACATGTCAGAATATAAAGAAGCCTTCAATGCCAGTAAACTTCTTGGCGCTCCGGCTGGATATGTTGGTTACAAAGATACAAATGTTCTAGCTGATCATGTTCGTAACTATCCACGCAGTGTTATCTTGTTTGATGAGATTGAAAAAGCACATCCTGATATTCACAATCTACTTTTACAAATTTTAGAAGAAGGATCAATCCGTGATGCCTCGGGCCGCGAACTTTCGTTTGGACAATCAATTGTAATCTTGACAAGTAATGCAGGACGCGAACTTTTTGAAAAAGGTTCAATGGGTTTTGGATCAGAAGAAACATTAAAATCTCAAAATGTGCGCTCAGCACTAGAAGACATCCTGCGACCTGAACTTATGAATCGATTGGACGATATCTGCGTGTTTGACAAGCTTGATGATCAAACACTTATTCAGATCGCAAACAAAAAGCTTGATGAGCTTACGCAAAGAATAAAGGAAAAAGGCTTATTATGCGAAATGAGTAGGGAAATTGCCGGAACGATAGTAAAGCTTTCACTTAAAAAACTCGGAGCTCGAGGAATTGATAGAACTATTACCCAACATATCGAACCAATTATTCTTGACGCAATCATCGCCTCAAAACGCATCAAAACCTGCACAATTTGTTGCAAAAATGATGGATTTGTTTTGAAGTGAGGATTAAAGCCTACACCCCTCCCAACCTACTACCTCAATCCCCTTTTCCCCTTTCCTTTCATCCACATTTTCACTCACATTAGAACCATTTTTGCGCTATAATGAGGGCATGGCTCCAGAGGCCTTACAAATGCTCAACTCAAGAGCTCAACTTACGCGTTCGCAAATGAGTATCAAACGCGCGCGTACACCTGTTCGACAAAATGGTCGAACAACTTTAGCATCAAGACAACCTCGCCGCTCTCGCACTCAGCTTAACATGATGCCTGCTCAAGATTCATTTCCAAATTTGCAAATGGTGCAACAGCGACCTGACTATGCCCAAACTTCTTTATTGCAGAAAAATCTACTCGAGGCCGAAAATAAAGAACGCTTAGCGCGTGATCGACAACGAGTCCGATCAGAAATGCAATCCTACAAACTTCCACAAACAACGCCTGAGGGATCTAACTATGACAGCGAATCACAGATGCTGCAGGAAACCTACGAACAAGAATATTTACAGCAAATTGAAACCGAAGAATTCCAAAATGCTGCCATGCAAAAAATTAGTGGAGAGATGAACCAATTATTTGCCCAAACCCGTCAAAAACAACTAAAACGAGCTAAAGAAAATGCTGCTAACAAAGCTCAGGATGCAACACAACAAGCAGCGCAGGCAATTAAAGCCGTGGCCTCCATGGGAAAACTGGGATGGGAAACGGAAAACCTAATCAGTTTAGCTGATGGAATCGACCCAGCAGATTTTGAACTTCCAACAATATTTAATTTCATTGTCCAAGCTTACCGAGCGCTAACTGCAATATTAAATAACGGAAAAAAATTCCTTAGTGGTCCGTTGGCAGTTCTAGAACCACCTCCTCTTTATAGATTTTGGGATATGGAAGCTGCTGGAAAACTAATTTCTTCTGGCACATCTGACATATTCAACGGCGGCTCTGAAATAGAAAATACCATTGAATCAATGACACTGGGTTGGTGGCAAGCTATTATTGGATTGCCAATTGCTATTTTTCTTTCACTGTCAATTATTGCTATTTTCTTCTTTATATTCTTGTTAATCGCCATAGGAGCTTCTGCTCTTGGAATGTTATAAAATCATATGTTTGAAATGATGACCTACCGCACAAAACGCATACTTGGAATAATCACATTAATAGCAGTAACTATTTTAATGGGAGCTCTACTCTATTTTGCATTCACGGCCGCGCCAATGATTCAGGAAGAACCAACCATACCAACCGAGGAAGGTGCAGCTGGAGGATTAATAGGTGCGCCCGAAGCTGGAGAACGAACTCCTGTCCAAGATCAAACATCGGGTGCTCTACAACCTTCACCCGTTGCTATTGGTGGACCAACTTTTACTCAGCGTCTTACTGCTACTGTTGTCACATCACCAACACTTATTGAAGGAACTGGAATTGCTTTTTACAACAATCAAGATGGACGATTTTATAAAATCGATGAAAGTGGCGAACTTATCGCTCTTTCCTCGGCAGCATTTCCCAAAGCAGAAAGTGTTGTCTTTGCTGATACCGCAGATATTGCCGTTATAGAATTTCCTGATGGCACCAATATCATTTACAATTTTCTAACAGATCAACAAACAACTTTGCCAAGTCATTGGGAAGAATTTGACTTCTCTTCTGATGGAGAAAATGTTGTTTCCAAAAGCATGGCCAGTGACTCAAGTCAAAATACACTCGTATCCTCATCAAGCGATGGATCAAGAACAGAAGTTCTAACACCGCTAGGCACAAATACTGATAAAGTCACAGTAAATTATTCAACAAATAATTCCATAGTTGGATTTTCGCAAACAGGCGCATCATCGCTCGGCTTTGGTCGCTATGAAATTTATTTGATTGGCAGCGATGGTGAGGAATCTGGAAACTTAATTGTTGAAGGTGGAAACTTCGCAGCTTCATGGTCACCTACCAGTACCTATCTTCTTTATTCAGTTGCCTGGAGTGCGAACAACGACCGGCCATCACTTTGGGTTTCTTCAGGAACTGGTGATGTGGGATCAAATCGAATGAACCTCGGAGTTGAAACCTGGGTAGAAAAATGTACTTTTAAAAATGACTTATCAATTATTTGCGCTGTACCAGACGAAGCAACCGATGCATCAGGTCTTGACCATCGACTTATCACGGCCACGGATTCACTTTATGAAATTAATCTTAAAACAGGAACAAAAAAACTGCTGGGATATCCAACACTTGATATGCAGATGTTTAATCTCTCAGTTAGCGATGACGACTCTATCCTTTACTTTTTGGATGCATACGGACGGCTCAATTTCATGAATCTAAAATAATATGCGCATGAAAAATCTTGTTATTGGCTTTTTTCTAATAATCGCAATTATCTTTTTGATAATGCTATTTTCTATAACAAGTGGTAATAAAATTGAATTTACAAATCTCCCAAATTTAACACAAACACCTGGACAACCCACGATTTCTTCTGATAATCCAATCGTAGGAGCTGAAAATCCAAAAGTCATCATTGTTGAATTTGGAGATTTTGCTAATCAAACAAGCATTTCAGTGGCCAAATCACTTAATACGCTTTTAGAAAAATATCCTGATGATCTAGCAATCGTGTGGAAGGATTTTCCTAACACAAGCTTAAACCCGCAAGCGCAAGCCGCAGCTGTTGCTGCTAGATGCGCGCAAAACCAAAATGCTTTTTGGGAGTTTCAAAAGCTCTTAATTGTAAATTCAGATATTTTATCTTCAGACCTCTACCCAGCTATTGCTAATGATCTTGATATTTGGCAATGGTTTTACAAACGATGTTTAACAAAAGAAAATACATTATCACTAGTTCAAGACGATTTAGACGAGGCCTACGAGCTTTCACTTCCAGCCGCACCTTCGATTTTTGTTAACGGCCAGCAATACAGCGGTTATCTTTCCTCTCAAGAACTTGAACAGATTATTAAATCAGCGCTCAATGACTATGAATAAAATATTTTTTACATTGTTCTGTTCCCTTCTGCTGGCGCCTAGTTTTGCTTTTGCTCTAGACTATTCAAGTTGCGACACAGGAACAGCTGAGTGTTATTGCACACCAAATGATCCAATTGGAATTGAACAATCAATAATAACCTCAATCCAAAAATGCCAATATGCCTGTTATTCAATTGAGCCATATGCAGGTGCACTGGGCGGGGAAATAACTGGATATTCTGTTCAATGCCAAGTCGGAGGAGCAACTGCCACTATTAGTCAAGGCGATCTAGATTCCTTATCTCTTGATTATGCGGACTGTGACGCTGGAACTCCAAGATGTTATTGTGCGCCTGATGATGTTATTCCGGTTGATCAATCCAAAGTAACATCTGTGCAAATGTGTCAAGATGTGTGCGACTCTTTTGAGCCCTATGCTTCTAGTCTTGGCGGAGAAATAACTGGGTATTCGGTACAATGTGAAATAAGAGGTGCAAGCGTAGTTCTAAGCCAAGGAACTTTAGATGGACCTTTGGGTGATGCATCATTTGGCCCCATAGCACCAAACACTACCATTAGTACGTCAGAACCTGATGAGACATATCCAGTTCCAATGCTTGGAGTTGATATACCTGGACTTGAATTCACTCCAGCAACAAAAACCGATGACTCGATTACTTCAAACTATCTTGGTGAATACATTCAAGCAGCACTTAATTTTGTCTTCCCGGCCGCATCACTTCTGGCAATTGTGATGATGATGATTGGAGGAATAGAATATATTCTAGCCCGTGGCGATAAAGGAAAAATTACCACAGCTACAACTCACTTAAAACAAGCAGTCACTGGAATCATACTTTTGTTTGGAGCCTTCACTATAGCATCTGTTGTTGACCCGGGATTTTTGATTTATGAGGGTCTTTCGCCTCACTATATAACAGCTGAATTTGTTTCAACTGAAGATACTTTTTCTGATATTGCTGGTCTGAATCTTTCAAATCCTCCTAACACTATAAGTGATATACCATCTGATGGAACAAATGGTGTGACTTATTATACTCAAAGAGGAAATGACACTCCCTATGGCTCTTGTGGAACTGTTGCGACATCTGGATGTGGTGTAACTTCAACAGCAATGGTATTAACATACTTAGGATATACTATTACCCCTTCTGAGCTTGCTACCCTATGGGGCAGTCAGGGCTCATGTCCTCAATCTGCGGATTATGGAACATCATGTCGCGCCTGCCCACTTTCCGGTGATTGTTCGTGCATGGGAACTCGTTGGGACTCATTCACTACCTCTAATGTCATTCAAGACAATGGTTTTACCGGAACCATGATTTCAACTCGTGAACAAATTATTACTTATCTTGAAAACAATCAACCAATTATCGCATCAATGGGGCCTGGTATTTTTACATCCTCAGGTCACTTCATTGTCTTGACAGGTGTTGATGGAAATGGAAATGTTCTTGTTAATGACCCAAACTCAGGAATCCAATCAGCTAGTTATGATGATGTTTTTGGAGCGTTAAAAGGAGCTTGGTATATTAAAAAGGATTAACTATGTTCACATGTACACACTGCGATGGTCAATTTCCGAAGTGGCAAGGGAGGTGCACGGAATGTGGAAAATGGGGGACGCTAACCGAGGAAAGCGAATCGCAAAATCCGTTGCACAAATCAACAAAAGGGGGCGCCAAACCGGCGCCGACTTTGTCTCTTTCTGATGCATCAATATCACATGTTAAACATATCCCGACTCAAATAGAAGAGTTTGATCGCGTTTTATGTGGTGGCATTGTGCCCGGATCTGTGACATTGCTGGCTGGTGAACCAGGAATTGGAAAATCAACCATCGTTGCCCAACTTGCACATCTATTCTCTACTCAAAAACCTGCTTACTATGTTTCTGGCGAAGAATCAGAAGGACAAGTCGCCATGCGCCTGAAACGCTTAAATGTTGATCCAAAAAATATCTTGTTCTCAAACGCCATTGATATTGATGCTATTTTAAGCTCTGCCAAGCAACACAACCCTTCCCTGCTAATTATCGATTCAATCCAAACAATGATTGCCAGCGAGATTGATAATCTCCCTGGAACTCCGACTGCGGTTCGAGCAGCTACTGCGCAATTGATTGGTTTTGCCAAGCAAAGCAACACACCCGTGTTGCTAATTGGACAGATGACAAAAGATGGATCAGTGGCCGGACCAAAAACACTTGAACATTTGGTTGATACTGTTTTGACACTTGAAGGTGATAAACAAAGCGCATTTCGACTTTTGCATTGTGGCAAAAATCGATTTGGTAGCACTGATGAAGTTGGGATTTTTGAAATGACACAGAGTGGTTTGCAAGGTGTAGATAATCCATCGGCACGATTCTTGGAAGATAGAACCCAAAATCCAGGATCGGTTGTGACTTGCGTAATGGAAGGTACTCGTCCAATACTTGTCGAGGTGCAAGCACTGGCTGAGAAAAGTTTATTCGCAAATCCAATTCGACGAACCTCTGGATACGATGCATCACGCTTGCAAATGCTTTTAGCGATCATTAGTAAACGCGCCGGAGTGGCAGTATCTGCGCTTGATGTATATGTCAATGTAGTTGGCGGAATAAAAATAAAAGAACCTGCCGCTGACTTAGCAATTTGCGCAGCAATCATCTCGTCTGTCAAAGACACAAGTTACCCAAAGGACACAATCGCCTTTGGCGAGATGGGATTAAGTGGAGAAATTCGTACTGTTCCATTTATTGAAAAACGCATCAAAGAAGCCCAAAGACTCGGCTTCACAAACATCCTCTCCCCAAAAACAAAAAAACACTTGCGAGAAATTATTGGATGAGATTTAAGATAAAAAATGAAAATTTTAGTCAATTAAAAATAGCCAGATTTTAAATGGCTATTTTTAATTATTTAAACAAATCACAAAAAAATACTCACCAACCGAGTCTCGCGTCGTAAATAAGGGACGACCGTCCCTTATTTACGACATTTATCAATCTCCTAGCTTTCATCGGCAGTAAATATCCTAATCCACTTACGCCTACCATTAAATTTAAAGAACTTTGACAATTCCTCAGCCGCATCAAATGGCGAGGCCCAAACACTTTTCTGGATTGGAATAAACGCTGCGCAACTTAAAAATCTTCTTATCTCACCCCTAATATCCCTCCTATCCTCAGGTATATCGAAAATAACTAAACAAAACTTTCCCTCTGACAACAAATCTGCTCTCATTACTTTTTGATATAAATATTCTTCTAATCCCTTATTGGTAATTCTGTCCATCATTTTATCAGCTATTTTATTTGTTTCTATAAACTTAGATCTTTTTAACCTATATAGAGCATCTCGTTTTTCAGACAAAGCTTTCGCATATTTAAATTCCTGCACTGCACCAACTCCATGATAGCCAGCAATTCTTGGATATTCGAAACCTTCACACATATCTACTAAGTAATCACCTATTTCTACTAATAAATCTGATGTATACGACCCCTGATGTAAATGTTTTTTTCTTTTTTTCATATGACTATAGCGTCGTAAATAAGGGACGACCGTCCCTTATTTACGACACTGGATGATTAATTATTCAAAATGAACCCCTTCAACATATTCGTGGACGCGGGTGTTGAGGGCTGGGGTTTCTTTTAGCTCTGGGTCATGGTCAAGGATGTCCTTGGCATAGTCGCGGGCAAGTGCGATTAGATCCATGTCTGCGTAGCTACCGAGCTTGAACTGCTCAAATCCAGATTGTGATGTTCCAAAAACTGTTCCTGGACCTCTTAATTTAAGATCTTTGTCAGCCAGCACAAATCCGTCATGTGAATTAACCACTGCTTGCAATCGCTCCTTGGCGATTGGAGACAACTTGTCAGATGGGTGTAAATAACAGAAGCTTTGATATTCGTCTCGACCGACTCGTCCGCGCAACTGGTGCAGTTGCGCTAAACCAAATCGCTCTGCTCCTTCGATAAACATTATTGTGGCGTTTGGAATATCAACTCCGACTTCAACTACAGTTGTGGCCACAAGCACATTAATTTCATTTCTTAAAAAAGCTTGCATTATTTCATCCTTTTCTTTTGGTTTCATTTTCCCATGTAACATGGCCACTGAAAAATCTCGAAAAGGGCCTTTGATAAATCTGTCATGAATTTCATTTACTGAGTTTACTCCCAGGGCGTCTGATTCCTCAATCAATGGACAAACTGCAAAAATTTGGTGGCCGGCGCGTATTTGTTCGCGCATTTTTTCATAATAATCCTCTTCCCTGCCAATATAAACTATATGTGTTTCAATTTTTTTACGCCCGGCAGGATATTCATCTAAAACCGAGCAATCTAAATCTCCATACAAAACTAGCGCTAGTGATCGTGGAATCGGAGTCGCGGTCATGGAAAGCAAATGCGGAATCCCATCTTCATCCTGTTGCCGATCCTTTAGTGCCTGCCGTTGTTTAACACCGAAACGGTGTTGCTCATCAACCACAATAAAACCAAGACGATTAAATAAAACATTGTCCGATAAAAGTGCATGGGTTCCTATTACCAAATCAATCTTTCCATCCTTAAGTCCTTCAAGCATTTGTTTTTTTGTCACACTTTTACCACCAACAAATCTTTTAGTGCGTGTAAATAACGCGACCATGAGCCTATCCCCAAACATCTTTTGCAACACAGCTGCGTGTTGGGTTGCTAAAATTTCAGTTGGTGCCAAAAAAGCTGATTGCCAACTCGACCTTGCTACATTGATAGCGGCCAACGCGGCCACAATTGTCTTACCTGTGCCCACATCACCTTCAAGCAATCTATTCATTGGTTTGTCTGTGGCCATGTCTTTGTAAATTGCAAAAAGAGCCTTCTTTTGTGCGCTGGTTAATTTATAAGGTAATAACTCAACAACCTCACGAATGTAATCTTCATTAAATGGAATTACTGATGCTTTTTGTTTTTTTAGCTCTCGTCGTGCTCTGCCATGCAAAAGTTGATGCAAGAAAAACTCTTCAAACTTGAGTCGACGCAAGGCCTTGTCCTGCATCTGAGTATTATTTGGAAAATGAATTGCGCGCAAGGCAGTGTGATAATCAATAAAATCTTGTTCTTTAACAATTGTTTCTGGCAACCATTCAACCAGTTCGTCATCAATATATTTTAAAGCTTCCTCTGCCACGGCTCGACGCGCCTTTTGTGTTAGCCCCCCGCTGAGCCGATAGATTGGCACAATGCGACCAGTATGTTTTGTGGCTCGCGCATTACCAACAACCTCATACTCGGGATTAACCAAGGAAAGACCATAGGCGTCATCAACTTTTCCTGACAAAGACACTACAGTGCCTGATCGCAATACTTTTGTGAGAAACCCACGATGAAACCAAACAACCTTCATGGCCCCAGTATCATCTTGCACAATCGCCTCAGTAACAATCATGCGCGCATTCCGATTACTACGTCGATTTTTAATAGTCGTAATAGTTCCGCGCACAGTCACCTTTTGACCTGGGACAACATGGGCAATTTCCTCTTGCTGAGAAAGATCGTCATAACGAAACGGAAAATCAAATAAAACTTGACCCAAGGTCTTAATCCCCAAATATCCAAAATCCTTAGCCTTCACCGCCCCCACGCCTTTGATATATCTTATGTCCTTATTTAAATTTGTATTCATAGCTTCCATCTAGCATACCAGACATTAAGCTTTTATCAAAAGCTATGACTTACCTAAACGCCATATACCAAATCAATATGACAAAAATGTTATAAGTAACGACCTAGCCCCGTTTACAAAAAAGCCCAACATAAGTTGGACTTTTTTGGCGGAGAGGGTGGGATTCGAACCCACGGAACCTTTTACAGTTCAACACATTAGCAGTGTGCTCTATTCGGCCACTCTAGCACCTCTCCATAATGTAGAAAGTCCATATTTGAAGGATCTTACTGTCATGCAAAGCCTGACCTTGCTTTGCAGGGCATCCAAATCATAACCTTCAACCCTAATCAATTCTTTATTTGCTCCAACAGAATAGCTAAAAATACAATAATAATCAAGTGGGTGGAGAAACCCTCTAATTATTTACTTACCGGCGCAGTCTTCGAGAATCGACTCGGGATATCCGTATCCTTGCATGATGTCACAGTCAATTGGATTTCCTTGGGTGAGGATTGGGTCCCAGGTATTATCAAACTTCCGTGCATAGAAAATTCCGTCTTTGACTGACTCAACATCATCGAAAGTTACTATCCCACGAATGCTATTGTCAGACTCCTGACTAATCTCTACCGCAACCTGAGAAACCTTAACATCAACTTGCTCGGCAATGGCTTTTCGTAGCTGGTACTCAACCGACTCAATCGCTAGATCGACTTTATCTACGAGTCCGCAAGTCAATGTCAAACTTTTTGGATAAGTATCAAAATCTTCAAGCAAAATCTCATCAACAGCATCTTGAGGAACATTAATCTCATATCTCAACTGACAAACAGTAATTGCTCTTTTAAATCCTTCCGCTCCAACCACAGTACCTGAGGCGGCATTGTATGGATCATTTTCAAAGCCTGCGTCCATAAAATAAGAACGAATCTTTTGATAATCCTCATCCAAAACTGGATCGAGTGTGTAACTTAGAGCTTGCACATTTGTAAAAAGAACTTCGTCTTCTTGTCCATAGAGCCACTGGAAAGTTGTATCTGATGCTTCTCCAAGGTCAATCCCGGTTTGCATAAGTATATCTGACGCAATTGTCGGCACTTCAAACTTCATTTGCTCATCATCACACTTTGTTTCCCAAATTCTTATACATTCTTGCCTGGCCTCACACCACAAATACCCAGCCGACGCGATGCATCCATGCTCATCAACATCCCCTCCCACAATCACCTCTTTAGGTGCTCGATTTATCAAAACAATTCCAACTATCGCAATAATAGCGACAATCACCGGAATAAGAATCATTAATGCTTTTTTCATATAATTTGGTTAATTATTTATTACCCTCCCATTCTTTATAAAATTCATCCAAGTACCCTTCCATAAACTCATGCCGATCTTTGGCAATTTGTTTTGCTGTTTCTGTGTTCATCAAGTCTTTAAGTAAAAGTAATTTTTCATAAAAATGATTTATAGTTGGACTTGAATTATTTTTATATTTATCAAAAGAAGTATGCATCTCTGGTTTTACTTCTGGATCATACATTTCCCTCCCCTTACTACCACCATAGGCAAATGTTCGGGCGATCCCAATGGCTCCGATCGCATCAAGTCGATCAGCATCTTGTACAATCCTACCTTCTAGTGTTTCCAACTTTGACTCAACCCCAGCACCTTTAAAAGACATGTTAGCAATTATGCTGGCAACATGATCAATCGCGTCAGCATCGACACTTAGACTTTCTAACCATTCTCTTGCTTTTCTTGGTCCGATAGAATCATCGCCATCATGTAGCTTATAATCAGCAATGTCATGCAAAAGAGCTGTTATCTCCACAATAAATAAATCAGCCTTTTCTCCTTTGGCAATATTAATTGCACTTTTCCATACTCGATAAACATGCCACCAATCATGCCCTGATGCGTCTCCGAAAAGAGTTTCCTTGGCATACTGAGCTGTTTTTTGAATAATTAAATCTTTGTCCATAATTATTTTTTTAAAACTATCACCACGGCGTCATATTGGTCTTTGATAAACTGTTTACCAAAATCTGACAACTTATTGTAACTACGCTCAAGCTTTAATTTAACAAACTCACGGGCGTCTTCTGTTTCCATCTGTTTATCTTTAAATGCTAGTCTAAAAAGAGACACAACGTCATAAATGTGAGACATGGCGTCAGCATCAGCCACGCACTCTGCCTCTTTTGTTTCCCTAGCAATACTTTGACTGCCACGGTGTGCATAAATGGCGTGCTTAACCATATCGATCTTCTCCTGTGGATATCCTAGTTCGGAGAGGTATTTTTGCGCATAATCTCGGCCATACTCGTGATGAATGTCTTTATGCCCATGAATACTACCAATATCATGAAGCCATGCGGAGATTTCCACAATTTCCTCATCTGCCCCAACTTCTTTGGCTAACTGCTTAGCATATTTCACAACTGGCTCAAAATGGATCATACGCAAATCATGGTTC
>DMOG01000017.1 GCA_003453595.1 Candidatus Uhrbacteria bacterium | reverse complement strand
CTGGAGATTTTATGTATGGTGGGTCCGGCTGGACTCGAACCAGCGACAACCGAGGTATAAGCTCGGGACTCTAACCAACTGAGTTACGGACCCTTTTTTGTATTCAAATTGCAAGAAAATACTATATCATTTTTATAAAACACGCAACGCTCCGTGAGTGCACGGAGCGTTAGGGACGAGGGAGCGTCAGAGCCTGATCCCCTCAGGCAGTCGCACGCGCATTCCGCGCGAACAAGTGTCATATCCACGCAAGAAACCTGTTCGCACTAGCACATACGCCAACACGGCAGGATCTAGCTGGATCATAAGCCACGCGCCGCCTTCGCCTTGCCTGATCACTACAACCAAATGTTTTTCTCTGCTTCTCACATCAATCGATTTAACCAAGAAGACCGGCATATTCCTGTTGACCAGGAAATACACTGGTCCGGTATGGAAAAATCGAGCCGACCAACCAGCAGCTGGAACCCTAATGGGCGCATTATAGCCCATCAATGCCCCATCCTTGTGGTCTGGGGTTGCGAACTCCCACAGATCATTGTGCGTTTTTCGCATGATTTCCAAATCACGCAGTGCCCTCAAAACACCAGCGCCATTAATGCCTTCAATGCGCAGGTGAATAACAGGCCCCTGATCTGTTTTGACCAGAAAAAATCTCAGGTTTTGCGGGTCTCTATCAACTACACTGATATTTAGCCGGTTAAACACTGGCATCATGCCCACAAACCCACTTACCTGCGAGCACTTCACCTCAGCTTTGGAGCTGGGCTTTTGCAGAGTCTGAAGAAATGACAGCATATGACAACTCCTTGTACATTTCTGTACAGTGACAGGACGGGGAAAATTAGCATTTATTGTGCTCTCTGTCAATCATATAACCTTGATTGAAGTGCGTAAACATGCCATACTCTGCTCATGAAAAAAATTAAAATCAAAAACACAGAACCAAAGCGACTAGATAGCGTCTTAGCAGAGGTTTTGCAGGTTAGCCGTGCAAATGTCCAAAAAGCAGTAAAAAATGGCCTAGTCTTGGTTAATGATAAGAAAGTTATTAACAATACCTTAATCACAGATCAGGACTCTGTAACTTATGACCCAGTACTTACCCATCCAGTCAAACCAAAAGTAATTGAAAAAAATATCGATCTAGATGTTATTTACGAAGATGATGATGTGTTGGTGGTAAACAAACCAGCCGGACTCTTGGTTCACCCCACAGACACAAGTGCCGAAACCACCTTGTTTGATCTTCTCAAAAAAAGAATAAAAAAATTTGAAAAAATTGGCGATAGTCCGATTAGAGGTGGAATCGTGCATCGACTCGACAAAATGGTTTCTGGAATTATTATTGTGGCAAAAAATCAAAAAGCTTTTGAACACTTAAAAGAACAGTTCAAAGAAAGGCATGCACAAAAAATGTATACAACCCTAGTGCATGGAACAATGGAAAAGAAACAGGGAAAAATTGATCTTTCAATTGAGCGCTCAAAGTCAACTGGACGCATGGCTGCCAAACCAGCCTCGCAAGGTGGACGAGCATCACTAACGCATTACACTGTTTTGAATCAATTCCCTCATCATGCGCTTCTGGATATTAAAATTGACACTGGCCGAACTCACCAAATCCGCACTCACCTATTTGCTATTGGCCACCCTGTGGTTGGAGATCCGCTATACAAACAAAGAAATCAAAAATTGATGGATATTGGACGCATATTTTTGCATGCCAGAGAGCTGGCCATTACATTACCAAATGGAACTTTAATGACTTTTGAAGCTGTCCTACCAGGAGAACTCGAAGCTGTCATGGAAACAATTCCAAAACTCTAATCGCAATGGGGTCAGGTCTTTACTCGGAACACCTTATATCGATTTGGGTGTTCCGAGTAAAGACCTGACCCCAAAAAAAGAAAATATGACCTTTGATCAAGCTTTAACAAAACTAAAACACACTTCCCCGTTAAAGATCACAGTTAGTGGCGATATTGGCGCTGGAAAATCGACCTTTGCCAAGCACTTAGCAGAAGTCCTCGACATACCACGCATCTATATCGGACAATTTATGCGTGAGGAAGCTGCGAAACGAAAAATTACACTTGATGCACTGAGCAAACTTTTTGAACAAGATCCCTCTCTTGATCGTAAGCTTGATGAACTCCAGCGTGAACGATCGCGCCAGGTTGACCGCGCAGTATTTGAAGGCAGAACTTCCTGGCATTTTGTGGAAAATCCAACAATCAAGCTTTACCTAGCTGTTGATCCAAAAGTTGCCACTGAAAGAATCTGGCAAGACCGCAGTGATAAACGCGATCAATACGGCACCATTGAGGCTTTGTATAAAGCAAATCAGAAAAGAAAAGAATCAGAGATTTATCGCTACAAAACCTACTACAACATCAATGTCTACGACACCAACAACTACGACCTAGTAATCGACACCACAAACCTGAGCATCGAACAGGCCTTTGAACAAGCAATCATCCAAATGGGTGAAAAACTCGATGAGTAACGGGAAAACCTTAGGAAAACCCAATCACGGATTGACAAAATCCGTGATTTTTATTACAATTCTGGCTGTTAATCCATCAGTGAACGAAAGGCTTAACCTTTCCTCTGACTTTGATGAAGTAAGTCAATAAATATGAGTGACGAAGAAAAGAAAATTGAAGATCTCGACAGTAATAAAGAGGTTAAAAAGGTTAAGGAGACTGTCGAAGAGATTCCTGCCAAGGAACTTCCCCACCGAGACATCAGACCAGGAATGGTTATCCGCGTTCATGAGCGGATTAAGGATATTTCTCCAAAAGGTGAAGAACGAGAAAGAATTCAAGTTTTTGAAGGAGTAGTTATGGGCATGGGTAGTAAAGGTATTGCCAGAACCATGACTGTTCGCAAAGACTCAAAAGGATTCATGGTAGAAAAAATCTTCCCTCTTGCTTCTCCAAATATTGTAAAGGTTGAAATCAAAAAACAGTTGCGAGTCCGCCGAGCAAAGCTCAGCTACTTGCGAGGTGACTTTAAGAGAAAATTAAAGGAAGTTAAGGAATAGAAAATTGTTGAAAGTGAAAAGTATAAAGTAAAAAGACCAGTTCGACCGAACTGGTCTTTTTGTAGGCCTTATGCAACCCATAGGTCCTACTTCTTCTTAATTTCTCCCTTCTTTTTAAAAGCATTTTTTAAATACTGACCAGTGTAGGACTTCAGTTTGGCCACATCTTTTGGTGTTCCCTCTCCCACAATCTTTCCACCTTTCATTCCCCCGTCTGGTCCCATGTCAATAATCCAATCTGATGATTTCATGACATCTAGGTTATGTTCAATCACTAACACAGTGTTTCCTTTGTCTACCAAAGCATGCAAAACTCCAAGCAAGCGTTCGATGTCGTCAAAGTGCAAACCAGTGGTTGGCTCATCTAAAATGTACAAAGTCTTTCCAGTTGCGCGTCGACTCAATTCTGTGGCCAGTTTTACGCGCTGAGCTTCACCACCTGAAAGTGTTGTGGCGCTTTGGCCAAGCTTTAAATATCCAAGTCCAACTTCGTGCAATACATTTAATTTTTCATAAATGTTTGATTTGTCTGCAAAAAACCGTCGTGCTTCGTCAACCGTCATGTTAAGCACATCGGCAATGTTCTTTTGACGATAATGAACATCCAAAACCTCTTGAACATAACGATTGCCTTTACACTCTGGACATGGGGCATAAACATCAGGCATGAATTGCATCTCAATGCGAATCTGCCCATCACCAGAACAGGCCTCACAGCGTCCGCCTCCTTTTACATTAAAGCTAAACTTTCCAGCATCATAGCCCCGCAATTTTGCCTCAGAAACTTCTGTAAACAAATCACGAATAGCTGTGAAAACTCCAGTGTAAGTAGCTGGATTTGATCGTGGCGTGCGGCCAATCGGAGACTGGTCTACAGTTACAACCTTATCAATATTTTTTAGTCCTTTGATATCTTTATGATCTCCAGGATAAGCTTTGGCTCGATAAAAATGCTTAGCCAATGCCTTACCTAAAATATCTAGAATAAGAGTTGACTTACCAGATCCAGAAACTCCAGTAACACAAACCATCTTTCCCAATGGAATATCAGCGCTAATGTTTACTAAGTTATTTTGATTTGCACCGATTATTGAAATCTTTTTGTTATTTCCTTTGCGATATGATTTTGGAGTTTTAAGTGTCTTTTTTCCACTTAAGTATTCTCCAGTAATTGAATCCTTATCTTTCATGATTTGAGCTGGAGTTCCTTCTGAGACAATCTGACCGCCATATTCTCCAGCACCTGGTCCAATGTCAAAAACATAGTCGGCACACCGAATCATCTCTTCATCGTGTTCAACAACCAGCACTGAGTTTCCTAAATCACGAAGGTTCTTAATTGTCTTAATTAGATGCGCATTGTCTCGTGGATGAAGTCCAATAGATGGCTCGTCTAAAACATAGATAACGCCTGACAACCCCGCGCCAAGCTGAGTGGCCAATCGAACGCGCTGCGATTCTCCACCAGAAAGTGTCATAGCTGACCGATCAAGTGTTAAATATCCCAAGCCAACATCAATTAGATTTATCACTCGCTCCTGAACTTCTTTAGCAACTCGCTCCACCACCATGGAATATGTATCTGACAACGCATTGCGACCATTTTGCTTTTTTGCTTCTTTTAGAACATCATCAAAAAATCCTGGCACATCTTCAATTGGTCTGGAAACAACATCAGCAATAGATTGACCATTGATTGTAAAAAGCAAAACCTCTTTGCGCAATCGCTTACCATTGCAGGCTGGACAAATCATGGAACGCATATATGTTTCCAGCTCTTTGCGTACATAGTCACTGCTTGTTTCATGATATTTTTTTTCCAGCATGCCAATAACTCCTGGAAACTTTATCATCTGCGGACCAACTGCATATTCCTCGTCACCTGTTCCAAACATAACAATATCCAATTGTTTTTTTGAAAGTGATTCAAGAGGTTCGTGCATGCTAAATTTTTGTTTGCGAGAAACAATCTGCAACATTTCCATGTAGCCACTTTGATTGCCAGCAATCCGACTCCAAGGTTTTACTGCACCTTGAGCAAGGGTCAAACGCTTGTTTGGAATAACCAGCTCTGGTTCAAGTACAAGTTTGAGTCCCAAACCAGTACACTCAGAACAAGCACCAAGATGACTATTAAAAGAGAAAAGTCGTGGTTCAAGTTGAGGAATCTGCATTCCGCCTGGCAAATGATAACCGCGAACAAGCTCCTCTTCGTCTCCATTATCATCTCGGTACATGATTAATTGATCATTTCCCAAATCCAATGCTTTTTCTAAAATTGCTTGCAAACGCTCAATTGGAACATCCTTTCCTTGCTCCAGTCTTGCAGCTAAAACTTCGACACTGTGTTCCTTTGCTTTTTGTTTTTTCATGCCAATGGCTTCATCCAAGTCCATCATTAATCCATCAAAACGCACTTCATCAAAGCCGGCATTTTTAGCAGCTATTAAAACTTGCTGGTGTTCACCCTTTTGCTCTTTGACCATGGGAATAAAAAGTAAAACCTCACCATGTTTGATTGCGCCCATAACTTGTTTGCAAATATCATGCAAAGTTTTTTGTTCAATCAATTTTCCAGTTTTTGGATCATGGGGTTGAGAAACGCGTGAAAATAAAACACGCAAATAATCATAGATCTCAGTCACAGTTCCAACGGTTGAACGAGGATTATGCGAAGAAGATTTTTGATCAATTGCGATGGTTGGTGAAAGCCCAGTGATCTCATCAACATCAGGCTTGTCTTGAAGTTCTAAAAATTGTTTTGCATAACTTGAAAGCGACTCCATATATCGACGCTGACCCTCGGCATATATCGTGTCAAAGGCAAGTGAGGATTTTCCGGATCCTGAAAGTCCGGTTATAACAACAAGTTTATTTTTTGGAATGTCACAGTCAATGTTTTTTAAATTATTGACTCGAGCGCCACGGATAGTTAGGAATTCATCGTTTTTCACAGGCGTAAATTACTATTAAATATAAGCGCTTTCGAGAATAGCACGGATTTTGACAAACAGCAACCCCAGGACCCGCAGTCCTGGGGATTTTATAAATATATGTTTCGACAATGTAATGTCAGGCGGAGCCAGACCCGGCTCCGCCGGGCATCAGAATATGTAAGTTCTATCACTACCACTCTGGATTACACTCAACTTTATCGCCTTGATCATCCAAACAACCCCAAAGCCCGTAATACTGGACCGAGCTTGTATTTGTGCAATTTGCAAATATCTCATCAGTTAGAGCTCCAATAACTACACCAGCACCAAAGGATCCTAAGGCAGCCAAAAAACCAGCTTCATCAGGATCCGCTGTTACCATTTCACATTTTTCTCCAGGAGGCGCGAGCCCACAAGGATCAGCATCACAAATTAAATCTAACCACGGAAACTCTGAATCATCACCTTCAACATCATCGATCTCATTATAATCAATATTTCCTCCAACATAACCACCCACAGCATCATAGTACCCAACCTGTACATTGTCATAATATCTGCAACTTTCACTATCACCGGCTCGCGCGTCAGCTCTTAACAAATCGCAATCAAGCACATTCGAAGGCGAACCACCTGAAAAGTACTCATTCTCTGGGTACACAATTTCAACACATTGTCGACCAAATACGCCTTTATCATAAAATCCAGCATCATACTCGCAATAATAATGTTGTGGATCATTCGGATTCGGATCATCGAATTCTAACTGGCCACACATTTGTGTACTTGGCGTTGCTCCTTTTTCAACTGCTTCAGTGCAACGAACACACGCATACCCAGGGCCAGATTCTGTCGTTGCTGTGCTAGCATCACCTAACGCAGAGCCAACGCATGTTTCTTTTTCATCTGTGCAGGCAGAATATGTACACTCTGTCCCGACTTCAACCGATACTTGTTGCGCGCCTTGTGCGATTACAGTACCTGTATACCCACAGATTTGAAATCCTGGAGGATTGGGCGCGATAATCAATCCGGCATTGATCATATTTTCACAAGTTGATGATTCATCTAAAAATACAATTGTTCGAATTCTTGGTGGCTGTAAACGATTGAAAGTTGTGAAATGGGGATCGATTACATTGGCAATTGCATAGGAACAAAACAACAGCACAATTCCTGTCACTGCTTGTTTGAGATGAGCTTGAGCAGTACCAATCTTTGCACCATTGCCACGCGCTAAAATATATTCTATGCCTCCAATCATCATAATCACGACTGCCAGCAAAGACGCGCCAGTTAATAACCAACTATAAACTGCATTAATATATTGCCCCAGACTTGCTGCCTCTGTTAGGCTACCAATGGCAATATTTAATTTAATTGGTTGCGGTTCGCTATAACAATAACCTTTGCCAGCCGGGCAAAAACTTGCCTGCCCGTCCCACTCTGACGCAAGGGTTCCGCCAGCAAATTCAACTGGCTGACTTTCACATTCATATTGTGACCAACATAAAGTGTTGTAATCCGGATTCATTGATTGCTGTTCATCAGTGTAGCAACCAAGAAAATCATCACAAGTACTTTGGCAAGTAGCAATATCGGCAACTGCTCCTTTTTCTTCTGCCCCATCATTATTTTCACACCAGCAATTACACGAAGCGTATGTGAAGGATGGCAATAAAAAGATTGTGAATAAGATAAATATCAGAAAAAAAGCAAACAAGCGTTTCATATGCACATATTGTAGCATAAAACTTATTTTTTAATTGTAAACCAAACTCTATTTTTTAACTCCTGCTCAATTTTATAACAGCTCGCGTGCGACAGCGCTCCTAAATACGAATTTAAAGATTGCTCAATCCCATTATTGCCACCCCCCCCCCGAAGTTTTGTATACTTGTATTTGTTCATCAATCCTCTTAAACATTCTTATTTTCGTTTTTGTTCGAAGGGTTTTATGATGAGGACGGACAACATATCCAAGAAAATCTACACCTTGATGAAATGTACGGATTGATACTTTCCCCGGATGTAGTGAAAGACACAACCGTTCCATTAAAAAACGTTCGACCAACAGCAGTAACTTCTCGAGCTCTTCTCGTTCGTGATAAAGAATAATGAAATCATCTGTATAGCGTGCATAATGTTTGACCCCCAACTCCTGTTTTACAAACTGATCAAACTCATTCATATATATGTTTGCGAACAACTGCGAGGTCAAATTTCCAATTGGAATACCTTTGCGCTCAAAAAGATTCGCATATTCTGAAATATAGCTTCTCACAATCCGTTCCAAGAGCCACATAATATCAGGATCTTTGATGCGTCTCCCGAGAATCTCAAGGAGGACATCATGGTTGATTGAATCGAAAAAGCGTCTCACATCGCATTTGAGAGCGTAACATGGTCGTGTGTAGTTCTGACTGACCTTTCGACTCATCCTCTCCACGGCCTGCGCACCCTTATGCGTTCCTTTACCAACCCGACAAGAGTACGAATTTGCAATGAATGTCGGTTCAAAAATCGGATTAAGCGTCTGAAAAACAGCGTGGTGCACTACTCTATCTCGCACGGTTGCCTTGTGAATGTGACGCTGCTTGGGATCGGTTATGTAAAAGCCCGAGTAACCATCATGACTATAAGTTTTTGTTGAAAGTTGTCGATGTAGTTCAAAGATGTTTTGCTCAAGCTCCCACTCAAAATAAACAACATCCTTGCGTTTTGTCTTGCCTTTTTTAAAATTACTCCAAGCTATAAATAATGACTCTGGATGGCTTTGTTTCCTAATTCCTG